>CAJXGK010000018.1 GCA_913053815.1 uncultured Rhodanobacteraceae bacterium | reverse complement strand
GAAGAGGATGCATTACGGCGCGATTTTCGTGTCAATGCGCTCTACTACGATATTGCCGACTTCAGTGTGCGTGACTATGTCGGTGGTCTCGAGGATTTGCAGCGCGGGGTACTGCATCTGATTGGTGATCCCAGGTGCCGTTACCGGGAAGATCCGGTACGGATGTTGCGTGCGGTACGGTTTGCGGCTCGGCTGGGTTTTCAGCTGGCTCGCCCCAGCGAAGTCCCACTCCGGGAGTTGGGTGGTTTGCTCGAGGGTGTCGCTCCCGCCCGTTTATTTGAGGAGTGTCTGAAACTTTTTCTATCTGGCCAGGCGCAAGCCAGTTTTCATTCTCTAGAGCACTACGATTTACTTCGCTATCTGCTGCCCGGGACGGTGGCGGCTCTTGCGCAGGATCCGGATGGTTCCTTGCGAAAGATGATCGAAGCGGCTCTGGTCAATACCGATACCCGTATTGCCGAAGGTAAGTCAGTGACCCCGGGATTCTTGTTTGCCGTGTTCTTATGGGGGGATGTCCGGGAAAGAATCCGGCAAGGTGGGTCGGCGGATCAGCCGGGGGCCGTTGTCTGGGATCAGGCAGTACGCAATGCGCTCAAGACCCAGGCGCAACATGTCTCCATCCCGCGGCGCTTCAGCCTGATGATGGAAGATATGTGGGCTTTGCAGGCACGTTTCAGACAACGTAGCAAAGGCCGGGTAAAACGTCTGTTGGCCCATCCCCGGTTTCGTGCTGCCTATGATTTTCTTCTCCTCAGAGAATGGGAATCAACTGAAATGGCTGAATTGGGAGTGTGGTGGACCCAAGCCCAAGTACTGGGAACGGGGGCTCTAACTAAGGAGATCGAGACAGTTGTGGACCCGGGTAAGCCGACAGGTCCTCGTCAGAATCGACCCCGGCGTAGACGGCGTAAATCGAGACCCCCCACGATATCCTCAAGGGATTAAGGTGAGACGTGGATTGGTTTTTGATTGGCTCCGACTGATAGAACAGTACGGCTGCTTGATGGGCAAGGATAAGAGTTCGGACGAAGTAATCATCGCAAATGAAAACACTTGCCTACATCGGTCTTGGCGCCAATCTTGGTAACCTGGAGGAACAGTTACGCCAGGCCGCCGGTGATTTGGCGACACTTCCTGATAGCCGTTTGCTTGCCGGCTCACGGCTTTACCGGAGTCCGCCCTGGGGCTCTGTGTCGCAACCTTGGTATCTGAATGCTGTAGTCGCCATGGAAACGGGCTTGACGGCAGGGGATCTGTTGCAATCACTGTTGGCGATAGAGCGTCGACATGGCCGGGTTCGTGGAGCATTACGCTACGGTCCGCGTACTCTGGATTTGGATCTGCTCCTGTATGGCGAGGTGACGATTGCCGTTGCCGACTTGCAGGTGCCTCATCCGCGCATGGGGGAGCGCACCTTCGTGCTGCGACCCCTAGCGGAGCTGGCACCCCGGTTGCAGATCCCGGGCTTGGGTTCGATCAGCGAGTTGCTGGCCCAGCTTGATGATTCAGCTTGTGTCCCGGTGGCGGCTACGCTTGAGCCCGGATTACCTGAACATGGATAATGCAACTCTGCCGGGAGAAATTTATGTACGTCGAAATTCAAGCGCCTACCCGTAAGCCGATCACGGTTCCTGCTCTCCAGGCGATGAAGCGGGACGGATGCAAGATCGTTGCCTTGACCGCCTATGACGCGAGCTTTGCCTATCAGCTCGAGGTGGCGGGTATCGATCTGGTGCTGGTTGGCGATTCGCTGGGTATGGTTGTACAGGGTCACGACAGCACTCTTCCGGTCACGCTCGAGGCGATGGTCTATCACTGTGCGATGGTCTGTCGGGGGTTACGGTCCAGCATGCTGGTGGCCGATCTGCCTTTCATGAGCTACCGCGATGTGGATCATGCACTGCAGGCATCGGCACGGCTGATGGCCGAAGGGGGGGCGGTGATGGTCAAGCTGGAGGGCGGGGGTTGGGTTTGCGAAATTATGCAACGCTTGACCGAACGCGAAGTGCCGGTATGCGCGCATCTGGGCCTGACCCCGCAATCGGTACATAAACTGGGCGGCTATCGCGTGCAGGGTCGGGATGCCGCCGCTGCCGAGCACCTGCTTGATGAGGCTCGAGCCGTACAACAGGCAGGCGCCTCGTTGCTGGTTCTTGAAGCCGTACCGGCCACGGTGGCGGAGCGGATCTCTCGTGAGCTGGTTATTCCTACTATTGGAATTGGCGCGGGGGTGGATTGCGACGGACAGATTCTGGTTCTGTATGACATCCTCGGCATTACGCCGGGCCAACGCCCGCGTTTCAGTAAAGACTTTTTATGTGATCACGGCTCTATTCCTAAGGCGCTTCGTGCTTATGCCGAAGACGTCCGCAGCGGCCGTTTCCCTACTTCCGAGCACTGTTACTGATAACTATGCAAACTGTGCAAGAGGCTGCGACTTTGCGGGCGATGATTCGTTCCTGGCGGGAACAAAGGCAAAGCTTGGCATTTGTCCCCACCATGGGTAACCTTCATGAAGGCCATTTTTCTCTGCTGCGCAGGGCGCATAATTGTGCGGATCGTGTGGTAGTAAGTATCTTCGTCAACCCCACACAATTCGATTCCGGCGAAGACTTGGCACATTATCCGCGTACCTTTGAAGCCGATCAGGTTGGCTTGAGCGAGAGAGATTGCGATGTACTGTTCTTCCCGGCTATCGAGACCATGTATCCCTACGGGTTGGAGCAGACCGTTCGGGTGAGGGTTCCGGGTCTCGGTGACACTCTGGAGGGGGTCTATCGAGTGGGCCATTTCGATGGAGTGAGTACGGTGGTGAGTAAACTGTTCAACTTGGTGCAGCCGGACTATGCCGTATTTGGGGAGAAAGACTGGCAGCAGTTGCAGATCGTGCGACACCTGGTTGATGACCTGTCATTGCCGATCGAAGTCGTAGCCGGCCCCACCCAACGTGAACCGGATGGTTTGGCGTTAAGTTCACGGAACCGATTTCTCAATGCGCAGCAGCGTGCCATAGCCCCGGCGATGTATGCGACGCTGTGCTGGATGCGTGACAATTATACTTCTGGGCATACGCGCACAGTGGTTGAAACGGCCGCGCGGGCACGCTTGCAACGAGTCGGTTTTGAACTCGATTACATCGTAATTCGCCGTGCCACAGATTTGACAGAGCCCGAGAAGTATATCCACACGGGTCTGATCGGTCTGGCGGCCGGGCACCTTGGCTCCACTCGTCTCATTGATAATATCCTTTTTGATGTTTGAGCGGCGGGTAGATCTTGGACCTTCTATAGCAAATGATCGGTACGTTATGATGTCTTAGTCCCCATTTTTGTGCAGTGCAGCTATAATCTTGACCCGGAGCTTATCTGAACACTGTGTGTTGCCATGTATCTAACATTACTCAAGGCTAAAATTCATCGAGCCACCGTCACCCATGCCGAGCTGCACTACGAAGGGTCGATGGCGATCGACGGACGCTTGCTGGATATCTCAGGTATTCGTGAATACGAACAGGTGCATGTGTTCAACGTCAACAATGGCCAGCGTTTTGTCACCTATGTCATCCGTGCCGAAGAAGGCTCCGGCACCATTTCAGTTAACGGTGCCGCTGCTCACCGTGCCACCCCTGGTGATCTGGTCATCATTGCGGCCTATACACAACTGGCTGCGGCCGAAGCAGAGTGCTTCCAGCCGACCCTGGTTTACGTCGATGAACACAACCGCCTGACTCACACCCATCACAGTATCCCCCCGCAGACTGCCTGAAAAAGCGTCCCGATCCGGGGCATGCGAACCTTGGCGCCTGGGTGGGGTAACTGGGGTTCAGGGATGAGATGTCTGGCTAACGCATATTTTCCGGCCCGTAAGCGATGCGTTGCCTGACTGTCCTGGAGCGGGTGGCGGCATGAAGCTTATTTCATGCTAGGACTGTTAGTCTTTGTCCAGTTTGGGTCGTTCTTTCACCGGCCGTTTAGAGAGCTTGCGCTGCAAGGTGCGACGGTGCATCCCAAGGCGCCTAGCCGCTTCGGATATATTGCCTGAGGTATCAGACAGCACTCGTTGAATATGCTCCCACTCAAGTCGCTTCAAAGGAGGGGGGGTTTCGAGTACAGGGGGTTCGTTTTCGGCGCGTTCGGTCGGTGTATCCAGTAAGGCACTGGCTACTTGGTTGGCATCCACGGGTTTGGCTAGATAGTCGTAGGCGCCGCGTCTAATGGCCTCCACAGCCGTGGCAATCGAAGCGTAGCCGGTCAGTAGGAGGATCCGCAATTCCGGTACTTTGGTCAGCAGTTGGGGAATCAGCCGCAGCCCGCTTTCGTCACCGAGTTTGAGATCGAGCACGCAGTAGCTGGGTTGCTCCTGGCTGGCGAGTACCAAGGCTGAGTGGACATTGTGGGCCTGAAAGCACTCAAAACCGCGGTGGCTCATGGCCCGGGTGAGCACCCGGCTGAACGTCTCGTCATCGTCGATGATCAGCAACTTGAAAACTTGGGTATCTTCGGTTGAGGTGTTCATGCATGGGCACCTATTACGGAAAGGGGGAGGCGTAAACGAATTTCCGCTCCGCCTTCAGGAATATTGCTGGTGATCAGTTCGCCTTGCAGTCGCTCGACAGTGGCTTCGCTAAGCGCCAATCCGATACCGAGACCCCTTGATTTCCCCGATTGTCCCAGAACGAAGGCCTCGACGGGATGGGTACTGAAGCCCGGCCCATGATCGCGGATGATCCATTCCAGCCAATGCTGATCCTTGCATACCTTAAGAATAATCTCGTTGTGTCCGGTCTCTGCTGAAGCATCCGCTGCATTGCCGAGTAGATTGATCAGTGCGTATTCGGCATCGGTAGGAAGCAGCAAAGTTTCGTTGGCTAATTCGGTGGAGAGTTGCAGACGGATTTCGATTTCAGGTCGCAGCAGTCTGAATCGGGATAGGCAGCTTTGCACAAAGCCCCCCAGGCTGAATGACAAAGGAGATATTTCCAGCTGCAATTTTCCGGTCTCTACCATCCGCTTGAGCCCCTGGTGACAGCGTTCTACCTGGGAGGCTAGAAGGTTGAGGTCGTCGTGCAATTCAGGACAGGCCTCATGCTCCTGACTCAGCTCGCTGATCAGGGTGCGCATCGTTGACAGGGGAGTATTCAATTCATGGGCTACTGCGGCGGACTGGGTGGCCATAGCCAGAATACCCTCGTTGCGTAAGGTGCGCTCGCGTATTTGTTGCAAATGCCGTTGTCCCTGGCGCAGCCCACTGGCGAGGCGGGTAATGAAAACCCCCAGAAGTGAGGCCGTGATGGCAAAATTCACCGCCATCCCGAGGGCAAACATTTGAAAATTGGTGAAGTGACTCGAGTAGACCAGCGGCAGGGGAATGTAGTAGAAATATAAGTATAGGTACGCCAAGCTGCTGCCGCCGGCGATCACCGCGATACCGGTACGTGAAAGTGCCGTCGCAGCCATGGCAATGGGCACCAGCAGTAGCGTTACAAAGGGATTGATCGCGCCCCCGGTCCAATACAGCAGGTAGACCAGCACCACAATATCAACGCCGATATGGGCAATCGCTTCGCTCTCACTGATGGTTCGCGCACGGTGTGCCCGCCATTGCGCAAAGGCTGCAAACAAGCCCAGTACCCCGATACCTGAGAACAGATAGGCCATGGGTATTACAAGATGAAATCCATAGGCCACCACCAGCACGGTCAAGGTCTGGCCGGCGATAGCGGTCAGACGCAACCACGCCAGGGTTTCCACCAAGGCGCGGGGTCCAAGCTGAAACGTTGATTTGAGGTAATGGTTGGGGGACAAGGAGTTGTAAGAAGTACTGAATTACCGGCAAGCGTAGCAGTTTCGAAGCAGCATTGAGCCTCTACATTGCAGTTTGTGGACGGGCTTGCGTTTGACGCTGGTTCTGGCAGTCTTGTCGAGTTTATGCCACCGGAGTCATTGATGTCCGACATCCTTCAATCCACCGAGCGTTTGCCTGACAACCTTGAGGACAGAAAACGGACCCGGGCATTTATTGCTCTGTTTCTAATTGAGATGTGGGAACGTTTCGGCTACTACGGTATGGCCGTTTTACTGGTTTTGTTCCTCAAGGAAACCCTCGGATTCAGTGATGTTCGCGCCAATCTGACCTGGGGTGCCTTTGGCGCCATGGTCTATGCGGTACCGACGGTGGGGGGCTGGATTGGAGACCGGATCCTCGGTGCGCGCCGAACGACTCTGCTGGGCGCGATAGTACTCGGGTTAGGCTACGCGATGATGGCGGTACCCTGGGAATTTTGGCTACCTAAAGGCAGCACCTATGGTGATCTGGCCACCCCCTTGTTGTTCTTCTCGCTGGGGCTGATTGCTGCGGGCAACGGTCTGTTTAAAGCCAATCCCAACAATCTGGTGTCGCGACTTTATGAAAAAGACCCGTCCAAGCTTGATGGGGCCTTTACCATGTACTACATGTCGATCAATATTGGTGCCGCCATTTCCCAGTTTGGTGTCCCGCTGATTCGGGCGCATTCAGAGGACTGGTTTGGGGTTCCGCTGAAGTATGGTTGGTATCTCGGTTTTGCGTTGTGCGCACTCGGTTTGGTGTTTGGAATCGCTCAATACACCCTGCAGCGCAAGACCTTGGAACATGTTGGTTCAGAGCCGGATTTCAAACCACTCAACAAGGGATATCTGTTTGCTGTACTCGCTGGAACCCTGCTGGTGGCGGGCTTGATTGCTCTGATCATCCAGAATCTGGCCGTTGCCAAGATCGTGGTTTGGGCAGCGGGCGCCATACTCTTAGCATTGTTTGCCTGGCTGATTGCCAAAGGCGGCAAGGCCGAGCGTTCCGGCTTGATTGCCATGCTGTTGCTCACCGCTGAAGGTATTCTGTTTTTCATCTTTTATCAGCAGATGTCAACATCTCTTACGCTCTTTGCCCTGCGTAATGTAGACCTGAATTTCTATGGTTATCTAGTTCCGCCCGAACAATTCCAGGTACTTAACCCACTGTGGATTGCGGTATTGAGTCCGATTCTTGCCTGGCTGTATGCGGGGTTAGGCAAGAAGGACCGCGATCCCTCGGTAGCAACCAAGTTTGCCGTGGGCTTCGTCATGGTTGCGATCGGCTTTTTCCTGTACGGTATCAGTGGACATTTTGCTGTGGCTGGCAAGGTCTCGGCGTGGTGGATGATCTGGGGTTATTTCTTCCAGTCCTTCGGTGAGTTGTTGATTTCAGGCCTGGGTCTGGCCATGGTCTCGCGCTATGTGGGTCCTTCGCTGCGCGGACTGATGATGGGTGCTTGGCTGCTGTCGACCGGATTGGCGCAGTATATGGGCAGCATCGTGGCCAATTATGCGGCAGTACCCAAAAACGTAACCAATCCACTCGAGACCTTGCCGCTGTATACCAACTTATTTATGAAACTGGGTTATGTGGCGCTACTCGGTGTGCTATTGGCTCTCATTATTCTGCCTTTGCTCAAGCGTCTGGATAAGGCCAGCAAACAACCCCATCCCGAAGTTGCCGCACCGCAATTTGAGTAATCGTGCACTTCTGCTTTCAAGTTATTGTTGAGTCAAAGCCTCATGTTGATCTACGAACATTCCAAGCCGGGTCGTTGTGCTATGGCACAACGGCCCCCTGCAAGTCACTTGCCGGAAGATGTTCCGGTCGCTCTGCGGCGCACCACACCGATCGGTTTGCCCGAGGTTTCTGAACTGGATGTGGTGCGTCATTACACTAATCTCAGCCGCAAGAACTACTCCATCGACACGAACTTTTACCCGCTCGGTTCGTGCACGATGAAATACAATCCCCGGGCTTGCCATACCCTGGCCATGCAGGATGGTTTTTTGAATCGGCATCCGTATGCACCGGAGTCAATGAGTCAGGGATTTATGCGCTGCATGTATGAGCTACAAGAGATCCTCGCTGCCGTGACGGGAATGCAAGGTGGGGTCTCGCTGGCGCCGATGGCCGGTGCCCAGGGAGAACTCGCTGGGGTGGCCATGATCATGGCCTATCACCGCCATCGGGGTGATGCCGAGCGCTGCGAGATCATCGTGCCCGATGCCGCCCATGGGACTAACCCGGCTTCGGCGTCCATGTGTGGCGGCATTGTACGAGAAGTCCCCACCAAGAGCGATGGTGACCTCGATATTGAGGCATTGAAGAAAGTTCTCGGACCGCAGACGGCGGGAATCATGTTGACCAACCCTTCCACTATCGGTGTATTCGAACGACACATCCAGGAGATCGCTCATCGGGTTCACGAGGCCGGTGGGCTGTTGTATTACGACGGGGCCAATCTCAACGCGATACTCGGCAAGGTCCGCCCTGGTGATATGGGTTTCGATGCCATTCACATGAATCTGCACAAGACTTTCTCGACCCCGCATGGGGGAGGGGGACCGGGAGCCGGGGCAGTGGGTGTATCGGCACGATTGCAACCCTTCTTGCCGATTCCCATGGTCGAAAAGCGTGCCGATGGAATGTTTGGCTGGGTACGTAAGAAAGATCGCCCCCTTTCGATTGGTCGCCTTTCCGCTTTTGCCGGGAATGCCGGTATATTGCTGCGCGCCTACGTCTATGCTCGTATGTTGGGACGAGAAGGCTTACGGCGGGTTGCCGAATACGCCACTTTGAACGCGAATTATCTGGCTATGAAACTGGCCGAGGTGGGCTTTGATCTGGCCTATCCAGAGCGCCGCGCCAGTCACGAATTCATTGTCAGTGTCCAGAAGCAAAAGAAGGCACATGGGGTCACCGCCCTGGATTTTTCTAAAGCACTTCTGGATCACGGCATTCACTCCCCGACTAATTATTTTCCATTGCTGGTGCCTGAATGTCTGCTGATCGAACCCACAGAGACCGAGAGTAAAGACACGCTTGATCACTTTGTCGAGATTATGGCTTTGCTACTTAAACAGGCCGAGGCCGATCCGGAGACCTTCAAGCAGGCTCCACGTACCACTCCAGTACGACGGCTTGACGATGTCAAGGCCGCCCGACAGCTGGATCTGGCATGGCGTGAATAGAACGTGTTTCCCATTTGCCATGGGGATATCCTGTTGAGGATCTTTTTTGTACTTTGTAAAAAGTGGCTTATGGTGGCTGTATTGCGCGTTGGGAAGGGGCGGTTTCATGATCGGCAAGCTCATCCGATCGCCGTCGAGATTTTATGTTACTCAGCGGCATCCTGACTTACTGAGCAGGCTCTACTTACTTCAGTGATTCTCAAAACTATCAAACAAACACTTTAGCAATACTGGTTTTAGACGCGCAGCTCAAATTTCTCGAATAGAGCTGAGATCTCCTGTACCAGTTTTTTATTCGCCAGCGGATCAGGGGGTGTCATGGGCTCTTCAGTTCGGCATCGCTGCAGGACAAAGCGATTGACGCCCTGTGCTTTAAGTTCAAGCGCCAACGTCAGAAGTTGGTCTTGATTCAGTAACTGCGGATCAACCGTCGTGCGCATTTCATAAGCCACGCCGCTGTCAAGCAGGTGCTGCAGGCTGATGCGGGCCTTGTCACCACTACCGGGGACACCCGTTATATTCGTGTAGTCGGCAAACGGTGCTTTGACATCGAAGCCGACCCAGTCGAGTTGCGGCAATACTCGTTGCAGCCGTGATGGACTGCTGCCGGCGGTATGCAGGCCGGTGGCAAAGCCCATATCCCGGCAACGCGCCAGCGCCGAGCCCAGTCCTGATTGGCGTTGGCATTGACTCGCCAGTCGCGTTGTTCCAGATACTCATCCATCGCGGTGCTGACATCAATCAATGTGCGCCGGCTCTGGCGCAGGCGACCATGCTGTTCACGATAGACAATATAGGCACGAGCGCTCAGGTAATGGTTGGAACTGATCAGCACCTGTTCCACGACATCTTGAATCTGTTCGATATGAGGGGTGCTGTTGCCAAAACGGTGGCGGATGACTTTCAGGACCTGTGACGTCAGCAAACGGGCTTCGTCGTGTTCGAATTCACCACTGGCGCGGCCAGCGGCAAGGATGGCGGACACAATTTTCTCGGCGTCGAAAGCGACCCGTTCCTGATTGCGTTTCAGAATATGGGGGGGCAAGGCAACCGATCGCGCTTTGTGTTGCGCCGTGTTCGGTGCGGCTTGGGAAGTCATCTCTATCTCCTTGCCTTATAGCGCGAAAACCGAGGCGCACGCAGAGCAAGACAGGAAGAAAAACAATCCCGCACCGATGCCCTTGACGCGAAGGCCCAGAAAAACAATTGTCTTAATGACGATTGCGGCTACGGCAGGTATTCGGACTTGGGGGCACGGCCAACCCAATGGCCTCCTTCCCGTCCATGTGACCGGACAGTGCCCGATGCCTAGGCATCGTGTGGGCCTCGTTCCCCTATACCGCGGCGCGACAGTCCCGGATTCACACCGGGTTCCCTCTTACTTCGACCACAACATATGGTGTTCAAACCGTAGCTTACCTACAAGATATAGGTTTTTTTGAAATTTGGCAAGCCCAGGCCATGCCCAATATGCAATGAGTCTGGGGCAAGCGGAAGCGGGAACGAGTTGTGTTCATGATGGCAGGATGAAAACCATCATGAGTCTCGAAGACTTAATGACCATTGAGCCACTCACGGCGTTCCTGTCAGGTACTCAGGTGATGGCCTTTTCGGTCATCAGGGACCAGGACGATGGCTACCACCGGATACAGAAGGAGCGGGCCAATTCCGCTACCTGACGTTATCTCGGGTCTGCTCTGTAAGTCAGGGAGCCACGAGTTGGCATAACATCCCGGCGGCGCTCGGATGGGCTTGTCGATAATGAAACCGCCTCTTCCCAACGCGCAATATATCCCCCGTAAGTTCCTTTTTACCCAGCGAAAAAAAGATCCTCAACAGGATCAGTAGGTTTATCATCAGAAAGATGCTGTGGATCCAGGTCACCGGGCTTGTTTGCCGAGGTGCTCTAGCTTGACGGCCAGACACAACAGTCAAAGAAAGTTGCTCTGGCTGCTACGATAACGAATCATCGGGGCACGCATTTTCCTGAGTTGGACTCATTTATTGTGTTCCATGTATATGGTAAAATACCAAATTAGTACAGTAGTATCAATGCATTAAGGTTTCTAGGTAGATTCTAAGTTACTTCTCTAAAGGGATCAGTTCTGAATGGCCTTGACTGCCTGTTTTTTTCAATTTTCGGCTAAGCTGCAAATCATCACTGCCGTTCAGAGACCGGGCCAGCGCAATAAAAGCCTTTACATAGGGCAAACTCACCTCTTGCTCGCGCACGGCAGCATAAAGCATGCCGTGCATACCCTCAGGTCCCAGGGCGCAGGTTGCTAGTCGTCCACTGGCGACAACCTCGCGCAACGCCCAGTCGGGCAGTACCGCTACGCCCTGACGCACTGCCACCAGTTGCAGGATCATGCTGGTCAGCTCGGCCTGGCGCACAGCGGCCGGTTCGACTCCGGCGGGTTGCAGAAAACGCCGGAACACATCCAGACGGGCGCGCTCCACCGGGTAGATAATCAGGGTCTCATCAGCCAGATCCTGTGCCTTCACAAAGGCCTTGCCCGCCAGCGGGTGATCCCGGGCCACCGCGAGGAGCGCCTCGTAGGCGAACATCGGCTCGAAACGCACCCCGACGGTGGTCACTGCATCTGAGCTGATGACTAGATCGATCTCGCCCCGGGTCAGGGCCGGTAGCGGAGCGAAACTCATCCCCAGGCGAATATCTACTTCCACAGTGGGCCAGTCCCGCCGGTAACGCTCCAACGTTGGCAGTAACCACTCGAAACAGGCGTGGCACTCAATGGTGATATGCAAGCGTCCACTTTCCCCCAAAGCTAGACCGCGCAACGCTTTCTCGGTGCGCTCCACCGCTGGCAACACCTGCTCGGCCAGCGCCACCAGTTGCTCACCGGCACGGGTCAGGCGCAGGGGCTTGTGCTGACGCAGGAATAGGGGCGCTTCAAAATAGTCTTCAATCACCCGAATCTGATGCGATAAAGCCGAGGGGGTGAGGTGTAATTGTTCGGCGGCCCGGGCCAGCGTGGCGCTGCGGGCAATAACTTTCAGCGAGCGTAGATGACGTAATTCTAGAAACACAATGAATTTATTTCAATAAATTAATGAAAAAGATGAAATTGATTCAATGCTAATCGAAGCGGATACTGCACGCAAATAACGCACTCTCTTATTTGCCAAGGAGCTGCCCTATGATCCGCATTCATAATCTCGGTTTTCCCCGTATCGGCGCAGGCCGCGAACTTAAAAAAGCGCTGGAAGCTTACTGGCGTGGCGATATCGATGCCACCGCCCTGAAAGACTGTGGCAGACAATTGCGCCAGCGACACTGGAAAATACAGGCCGAAGCCGGACTGGATCTGATCCCGGTGGGGGATTTTTCTCTCTATGATCAGGTGCTGGACATGAGCGCGCTGCTCGGCGCGGTGCCCCCGCGCTTCAACTGGCATGATAAGCAGGTCGATCTGGACACCCTGTTTCGTATGGCGCGAGGACGTGCACCCTCGGGACAATCGGCTGCCGCCTGTGAAATGACCAAATGGTTCGACAGTAATTATCACTACATCGTACCCGAATTTTATGCTGGACAAGGGTTTTCTCTGGCTGACAGCAAACTGTTCGACGAGATCGAAGAAGCGCAGGCATTGGGTCATACGGTCAAACCGGTGATTCTGGGTCCGCTGTCCTGGTTGTGGCTGGGCAAGGTGCGTGAGGGCAAATTCGACAAACTGGCCTTGCTGGAGCAATTACTCCCGGTTTACGCAGAAATCCTGCATCGCCTGAAACAGCAGGGGGTGGAGTGGGTGCAGATCGATGAGCCGATTCTGGTGCTGGATCTGCCTCCCGAATGGCGACAGGCCTTGAAGTCGGTTTACCATCGCTTGCAGGGCAGCGGACTTAAAATTTTACTGGCCAGCTACTTCGGCGCACTGGGTGAAAATACTCGTCTTGCCTGTCAATTGCCGGTGGACGGTCTACATATCGACGCCGTGCGCGCGCCGCAACAGCTCAGCGATGTTCTGAACTGGCTGCCCGCCTGTAAAATACTCTCACTAGGCATCATCGACGGGCGCAATATCTGGCGTACCAATCTCGATGCTGCCCTACAGTATCTGGATGAAGCGCGCCGTCATCTGGACGATCGCCTCTGGCTGGCACCCTCCTGCTCGCTACTGCATGTGCCGGTCGATCTGCAGCAGGAAACAAAACTGGATCCTGAACTGAAATCCTGGCTGGCCTTCGCCTGCCAGAAAATAACCGAACTGGCGACACTGAAGCAGGCGCTGATCGCCGGACATGATGCGGTGAGTCAGGAACTGAAAAACACCCGCGCCGCTATCTGCAGTCGCCATGAATCTCCCCTCACCTGTCGGGATGATGTGCGTGCACGGCTGAAACTGATTGATGAACCAATGACCCAACGCCACAGCCCCTATCCACAACGCGCCCAAAAGCAACGCGAATGGCTGAAGCTGCCGCTCTATCCCACCACCACCATCGGCTCCTTCCCGCAGACCGATGAAATCCGCCGCCACCGCCGTGCCCGACGCAAGGGTGAGATCAGCGAAGAAGAATACATTGAACAGATGCAGGCACAGATTGCTGCGGTCATTGAAAAACAACAGCAACTCGGTCTGGATGTACTGGTACACGGCGAGCCGGAACGTAACGATATGGTGGAAT
>CAJXGK010000017.1 GCA_913053815.1 uncultured Rhodanobacteraceae bacterium | reverse complement strand
TTACTCCCGCTTAAAATTTAAAATAAATAAACCGCCAGATACGCCCCGAGCAGCGCCAGCACCCATGTGACCATGGACCTCCCAGTCAGGGTCGAACATGGGGGACGTGTTGGGAATACGGATGTATTCGGCCAACCGAGGCACCACTTCATCATCCCAGAGCCGGCTTACGTTGTTGCTGAGTCGAACTGTATCCATGGTGCCTCCGCAAGTGAATTTATGCTCATTCTACTCGCGGCCCTACAAAATCGTAGGTGAACACCGACAGGATCTGTGCGCAGCGGCGCACAACGCAGCTGGTCTGAAGCCGCTACTAGTGAGCGTGGTGTCCACGTAATCTCGGTGCCGACGCCGTACAGAGCGTCCATTATCAAAGGGAGAAACCTTATGCGTTACTGGATTGTAATTCTGAGCTTGCTGGCAACACTGGGGCTAAGTGCCGGGGCACAAGCCGGCAAACCGGTCAACATCAACCGTGCCAACGCGGCCACACTGGCCACCTCACTGGATGGGGTTGGGCTTGCAAAAGCCCACGCCATCGTGGTCTGGCGGACCCGGCATGGGGCCTTCAAACGACCCGCTGATCTGGCCAAGGTCAAGGGTATAGGCCCCCATACGGTACAGCGCAACCGCAGCAATATTCGTCTTACCGGAAGTCCAGCGAAGCCCTCTTTTGACACCCCAAGAACCGTTCGCAAACACTGAATGGGACAGGCTGTCCACCTAAATCCTGATTCGGGTGGATAGTCGCGCTAGAATCGCGATCCCACCGGGGGATTTAGATCATCATGCGTCTGCATCATTACACCACCCATCACCTTCCAACCAATCCTGTCATCGGCTTTTGTGGGACAACCCCACCGTTACTTCCGTGGCTCCGCAACACACGTTCTGGTGATCACCCCGGGGTACCGGACCGCGGCCACTCATGAACACGCTGATTCCAACCCTACACAGCCCGCGTCTACGCTTGACCGCCCTGACTGAGCAACACTTCGAAGCCTATGCAGCGATGCTGGAAGATCCACAAAGCACCCGCTTCATCGGTGACGGGCAGGCCCTGGATCGTGTCAACGCCTGGCGTTCTATGGCTATGTTACTTGGTCATTGGGTGCTGCGAGGCTACGGCATGTGGGCACTCGAGCGTCTCGATGATGGGATCTTCGTCGGTCGCGCCGGCCTGCTTAAACCGGAAGGCTGGCCGGATATCGAACTGGGCTGGATGATCGCCCCCGAAGCTCGAAATCAGGGCTATGCCGGTGAAGCCGCGACGGCCGTACTCGACTTTGCATGGCAGACGCTGGAACTACACCGAGTAGTCAGTCTGATCCGGCCGGAAGATGCCGCCTCGGAACATCTGGCCCGACGCCTGCACGGGGAGCAGGTGAATACTATCGACCTGTGCGGGCGGCGGGTACGCGTCTATGCCTACCATCCACCAACCCGTTAACGGGGAGGCCATCCGGGCCGGCCGCGCGCCCGCAAGGGACGCGCAACGATGGGCTTGCAGCCCCTTATTGAGACGGCACGGAAGCCCCCTTCATTTTTTAATTATTGCGTAGTCAAATCCATCCTTTCCGGTTGGACTGTGATGAGCTCGACAAGCTTTCATCCACCGGCGGGGGGCACCTCGGAACTCCTCGCCGTGTTGGGGTTCGCCTTGCTCACCCAGCACACCCATGACTTCTGACCCCGCACCGCGAACCACGACAGTGGACAAGCCGGCAATCACCACCCCAGCCATCCCCCCGTACGGCGATCCATACGCCAAGTAGGCCGATAAATCGATCATGGGGACCGGTTCAATTGCGATCGTCGCGGGTCCAGATTACCCCGTTTTCTACCCGTATCGGAAACTTGGCTATAGGCTCATAGGCGGGTGCGCACAGCGCCTCGCCACTACGTACATCGAAACGTGCCCCATGCCGTGGACATTCCAGCTCGTAACCATGCACCTCGCCACCGGCCAATTCCCCGTCGTCATGGCTGCAGCGATCCTCGACCGCGTAATAATCACCATCGATGTTGTAGACCGCGATGGCGGTATCCCCATCCCACACCACCCTGAACTCTCCGGGAAGCAGTGCTTCGACGGCATCGACTCGTAACCAGTCATTCACCTTGTATTCCTCATGATAGAGCTGGGATTATTATCGTCCCCGGGACTCACCACGACCTGAGGTGAGTCGAAAACGAGTGTTTTACATAACATCTCGAAGCGAAGGTTCGGCTGTTTGGGAAGACCAAAGCGGGCATTATCATAGGGAAAAGGCTGGTAAATACCACTGCGCCGATAGCCGCACCGCTCGTACCAGGCAATCAGCTTGACCCGTAGATCAATAACTTGCATCTCCATGCTGTGACAGCCCCACTCCACCCTGGCAAAATGCTCCGCTGTGTCGAGCGTGTGACGACCCAAGCCGGCACCCTGCATACCGGGAACGACCGCAAACATACCGAAATAACACCTTGTTCCCTGCTTTTCGAGGTGACAGCACGCCAGCAAGCGACCGTCTTTCTCGGCTAACAGCATACGACTGTCCGAACGGGTAAGTAATTCGCCAACCTCAACCGGATCGGTGCGTTGGCCATCGAGAAACTCGACCTCCGTGGTCCATCCAGCCCGGCTCGCTTCGCCCCGGTAAGCGGATTGGACCAGCGCTACGATCACCTCAATATCAGTCGTTTTGGCAAAGCGAAAGGACGGCTCGTACATCACCCCGCCTCGGTCGTCGCGGTTTGCTGGCCGAGCATCGCCGCGGCCAGCGTGGCGAGTGGCAAACGTGCGCACTTGCGACGGGCTGGAAACTGCGCAAGGTCGGCGAAGGCATTCAATTCGCCTAATATCGGCTCCTGCCCACCGGTGCCACTTAGTAGCCGTTCAAAAGCCTTGTGCAAGGACTCAAGTGCCGCGGTATCCATACCGATCACCCGGTCACCAAGTATCGAAGCCACGGCTGTGGTAATCGCGCAGGCTTCGGCTTCGAAGGCATAGTCACTAATACGACCGTGATCACTACAAATCTCTATGCGCAGTTCGTCTCCACAAAGTGCATTGCTGCCATGGGCACAGGCATCGGCGGCATCAAGACGACCCCACCGGTGCGGCGTGCGGTTGTGTTCGAGCAATTGCTCGCGATACAAAGTGAGGACTGCGGATGGACCCATGCTCAAATCAACCCAGCAATTTGCATGCCTTGTGCAAAGCAACCACCAACTGATCAACATCCTCGTAGCGATTATAAAACGCCAGAGAGGCGCGGCAGGTTGCAGGAACCCCATAGAACTGCATCAACGGGTGGGCACAATGGTGTCCCGAGCGCACCGCAACGCCTTCGAGATCGAGCAACGTTGCCAGATCATGGGCATGAGCGCCTTCGACCAGAAACGAAATGACCGCAGCCTTGTGCGGAGATTCGCCGATGATGCGCAGACCCGGTACCTCGCGCAGGCGCTCCTCAGCATAAACCAACAATTCCTGCTCATGGGCGCTGATGCGATCCATGCCCAGTTCTGTCAGATAACGGACGGCCTCACCCAAACCAACGAAACCGGCGATATTCGGAGTACCCGCCTCGAAACGCTGGGGTGGATCGGCAAAGGTGCTGGATTCAATACGTACTTCGCGAATCATATCGCCACCACCGAAAAATGGGGGCATCGCTTCAAGCCACTTGCGTCGCGCCCACAGTACCCCGGTACCCGTCGGGCCACACATTTTGTGCCCGGTGAAGACATAAAAATCACAACCGATCGCGGGCACATCCACCGGCATGTGCGGTACCGCCTGGGATCCATCCACCAGTAGCGGGATGTCGCGGCGGCGACATTCACGGGCTATTTCAGCAACCGGATTGATGGTACCGAGGACATTGGAAACATGTGTCACCGCAGCGAATTTCACCTCGGGTGTCAGCATCTCGATGAACTGCTCCAGAATCAGCTCACCACGTTGGTTGATGGGCGCAGCCACCACCGTAGCCCCGACACGCTCGCAAACAAGCTGCCAGGGGACAATATTGGCATGATGCTCCATGGTAGTCACTAGCACTCGGTCACCGGGCTTCAATCTGGGCAGAAGAAAACTGTAAGCAACCAGATTGGTGGCCATAGTCGCCCCCGAAGTCAGTACCAGTTCCTGGGCGGACTGTACATTGACGAACCTCGCCAGAGCAGAACGCGCCCCTTCATACAGATTGGTCGCCTCTTCACTCAGGGCGTGTACCGCACGGGATATGTTGGCATTGCGTTCGCGGAAAAACTGCGCAACGGACTCGATCACACAGTCTGGCTTCTGTGAAGTATTGGCATTATCGAGATAGGCCAAAGGCTTGCCATATACCGTACGTTCAAGCAGGGGAAAATCCGCCCGAACCCGGCTCCAGTCCGGGGCCGGCGCAATAGGTTGGTGCATGGCTGAATTCATCTCGCGTGGACCTCCATCGATACCCCATTGTGGTCACCGTGACCGGCCCGAACCCGAACGGTAAGAAAATATCTGTCCACGCTTAGCCCTTGATGCTCAGTGGTAGATGTTGGGTCAGACGCTCGGCAAGGTACTCTCGTAAACTTGGTGGGGAAATTCCTTCCAGTATCTCACGACAGAATGCCACCATCAGCAACCTGCGCGCTGCAGCCAGCGGCAAGCCGCGAGAGCGCAGATAGAACAACGCCTGCTCATTGATCTGTCCGACGGTAGCACCATGGGCCGCCTGCACCTCGTCAGCATAGATCTCCAGTACCGGCTGGGTATCGATCTCAGCCTGATCTGAGAGCAGCAGGTTCTTGTTATGCAACCTGGCATCGGCACCATCTGCTCCACGTTCGATAACGATACCGCCATGAAACACCCCATGGCCACGCTGATCGGCGATTCCCCGCCAAGTCGCATTGCTTCGCGTATCACGAGCTTGATGACGGATATCGAGACGAATATCTACATGCTGGCGACCTTGGGGGACAAACAGACCACACGTATCAAAGATTGCCCCCTCCCCTTCCAGCAAGGTCTCGATCTCGTGGCGCACCAAGACCCCACCCATTTCAATCGTATGCATGCCGACACGGGCTCGTGAAGCAAGACGAAAGCGTTCGTGACGAACCAATGTGGTGGCTTCTGCCGCATGCTGAATCTGGATCAGCTGCAAACGCGCATCTTCATGCACCCGGATATCGCTGACCACCGTTGCAAACTGCTCAGAGCGGCTGGACCCAGCATAATGCTCGACCAGACTCAACTCGGCACCGGCCCCGAGTTCGATGCGAGCACGCGCATGCCAGGCCAACTGGGTATCCGTTTCGCTTCCCAGATAAAGGAGATGGACAGGCGCCTCGATGTGAAAACCTGCCTGGACCTGCAGACTGACGCCATCCGTCGCCATTACCAGGTTGATGCGCTCAAAAGCTGCTGCTCCGTCCGCGATGGGGCGTTGCATCCAGGAACGCAATGAAGCCGCCCCAGTCGACAAGGCCTGTCCCAGAGTGGTGACTTCCAAACCGGCAGGCATTTCCTGCAGTGAAGACAGATCGGCTCGAAAGACCCCATGGACGAATACAATTCTGGGGCCGTCGATCCCGGGCAGGTGGAGCTCGGTCTCCGACACCGGGCGCTGTCCGGCTTCACGATCACCGATAGCAAAACGTTGCTGTGCCAAGGCTCGCAAGGAGGTATATTTCCAAGCCTCGTTATGCCTATCAGGCAATCCCTCACGAGCCAGCACAGCACGTTCACTTTGCCGCAACTGCGCCAGCCAAGTACTCTCAGCACTATCAAAATGTGGCCGTCCCACAGTGGGTTGTTTGAGTACCTCATCCAGCAGGGGCACACACCCACTCATGCGTCGACGCCTTCAAGCTGACGCTCGGCAACCCAGGCATAGCCATGTTCTTCCAGCTTGTGAGCCAATTCCTTGGTACCACTCTCAACGATGCGGCCCGCGGCAAGAACATGTACAAAATCGGGGACGATGTAATCCAAAAGCCGCTGATAATGGGTCACCACAATAAAGGCCCGATCCGCTGAACGTTGCCGGTTGACACCTTCGGCTACCTGCTTGAGAGCATCAATATCCAGGCCTGAATCGGTCTCGTCAAGAATCGCCAGTCGCGGCTCAAGTAAAGCCATCTGGAAGATCTCATTACGCTTTTTCTCACCTCCCGAAAAGCCGGCATTGACTGATCTATTCATTAAATCCGGGGACAGGTCCAGTATCGCCAGTTTCTGGCGAACAAGTTTCAGAAACTGTACCGAATCCAGTTCCTGCTCGCCACGATGCTTGCGTTGTGCGTTTAAGGCGGCACGCAAGAAATAGGTATTGTTCACACCCGGGATCTCAACCGGATACTGGAAAGCCAGAAACACCCCGGCCGCAGCCCGTTCCTCGGGTTGCAGCTCTAGGAGATTCTTACCCAAGAAGCGTACCGAACCGGCTGTCACCTCATAGCCTTCACGGCCGGCCAATAGATTCGCCAACGTCGACTTACCGGCTCCATTGGGGCCCATGACGGCGTGCACTTCACCGGGTTGCACCTTGAGGGAGAGCCCTTTAAGAATATCTTTGCCCGCCACACGGACATGAAGATTATCGATCTGCAGCATGATTACCTACTCTCTTGGAGTCTTGGCCCTACGCAGCACCACGTAAGTGAAGGGTTGTTGACGTCCGGCAGGAGTCTGATGCAAATCCCGGTACTGGGAGACCATTTTGAAGCTGGGCGTAAACTCAGCGGCCAGTGCCGTCGCATCGTAACGGCGCACGGACAAGCCACTGCACCGTTCGGGTCCATCACTGGCAAAAGTAGCGAGGATGGCATACCCCCCGGGCTGTACCGAGTGCGTTACGCCGGCGACGTAACGGGCCCGATCCCCGCCATCGGTCAGAAAATGGAAAACGGCCCGATCATGCCAGAGTACGTAATGACCCTTGATCCAATCGATCTCATTAACGTCTCCCTCAGTCCAGGTCACAGCTTGAGACCGTGTTCCAAGCCGCTGGCGGGCCTCGGCCAACGCTTTTGCAGACAGATCCACGACCGTCACATCATGAAAGCTGCGTCCCAGAAGATCGTCTACCAGGGTGCTGCGTCCACCTCCCACATCCACAACCGGACGATCTTTGTCCAGTTCCAAGCTATCGATACAGTATAATGACTGCTCGAGATGAGCCCGATACCAACTGGTCTGAATGGCTTCTTTTTCCTGATAAACCGACTGCCAATGGTCGCGGCGTGAGAAATTCATCCGACCGCTCCCTCAAGTGAAACTTCCAGTAATTTCTTCGCTTCAACCGCAAACTCCATGGGTAGCTCACGAAATACCTGGCGACAAAAACCATCCACGATGAGCGACACGGCATCCTCCTCACCGATACCCCGGGAGCGGCAATAGAACATTTGCTCGTCAGAGATCTTCGAAGTGGTGGCCTCATGTTCGATGGTGGCGGTGGGGTTTTTGACTTCAATGTACGGGAAGGTATGTGCGCCACACTGCTTGCCAATCAACAGACTGTCACACTGGGTGTGATTGCGGGCACCCTGAGCGCCTTTTTCTACCTTGACCAGGCCCCGGTAACTGTTGGAACTACGCCCTGCTGAAATTCCCTTTGAGACAATCTTCGATTTGGTCTGTTTGCCGAGATGGATCATCTTGGTACCGGTGTCAGCCTGTTGCCGATGATGGGTCAGGGCCACCGAGTAGAACTCTCCAATTGAGCGGTTGCCACGCAATATACAACTGGGATACTTCCAAGTAATTGCCGAGCCTGTCTCGACCTGGGTCCAGGTAAGCTTGCTGTCATCACCACGACAATCCCCCCGCTTGGTGACAAAATTATAGATACCACCGCGGCCTTCCTCGTCGCCCGGATACCAGTTCTGAACCGTGGAATACTTGATCTCAGCACGCTCCATCACCACCAGTTCAACCACGGCCGCGTGCAACTGGTTTTCGTCCCGCATGGGGGCCGTGCAGCCTTCGAGATACGACACATGCGCCCCCTCTTCGGCGATGATCATGGTACGTTCAAACTGCCCCGTATGCCCCGCATTGATACGGAAATAAGTACTCAATTCCATAGGGCAGCGCACCCCCTGGGGAATGAACACAAAACTCCCATCGGAAAATACCGCCGAATTCAGTGCGGCGAAGTAATTGTCGCCGACAGGAACCACCGTACCCAGATATTTCCGTACCAGCTCCGGGTGCTCACGAATCGCCTCACTCATCGAGCAAAAGATCACCCCGGCTTCAGCCAGCTCCTTACGAAAAGTCGTCCCCACCGAGACCGAGTCGAATACTGCATCCACCGCGACCCCCGCCAGGCGTGCCCGTTCATGTAACGGCACGCCCAACTTGTCAAAGGTTTCTAGAAGTTTTGGATCGACCTCATCCAGAGACTTAGGTTGCTGCTTGGGGGCGGCGTAATAGCTGATGGACTGCAAGTCGATGGGGGCTACTGATAGCTTGGCCCAGTTTGGCATGGCCATCTGCAACCAGTGACGATAGGCCTGTAATCGCCACTCGGTCATCCATGCCGGCTCTTGTTTGCGTGCTGAAATCGCCCGGATGATCTCTTCGCTCAAGCCGGGTGGAAGACGGTCGGTTTCGATATCCGTCACAAATCCGGCCCCATAGCGACGGTCGATCGCCTCGTTCACAACCCCAGACAAAGCCGGCTTGATTGGTATTCCGGTTGCGCTTTCGTCACTCATAATTGGGTACCTCGATCAATCCGCTGCGCGGCCCGATTGCTGTGTTGCGTCCTCACTCAATTCTCACCTATCTACCTGATAGGTCTCGAAGATTTATTCTGGGACGCCTTACACTCGAAGTGCTCGCTACGGCTTTTTAAGGCCCCCAGTTGACTTACTTGCGACACCGGCAGCTCATGCGCGGATTGCGCCAGATCGGCCAGACTCATTTCACTCAAGGCATCGGTAACTTTCTTGCTAATCCGTTGCCAATGACTGCTTACACCGCAATGATTGATGTGCTCGCACGCTCCTCCGGCGACACAATCGGTCATCCCCAGAGGCCCTTCCATCGCCTCGATGATCATCGCCACACTAATCTGCTCTGCAGCTCGAGCCAGACGATATCCGCCGCTGGTACCACGCAACGATTTCACCAAACCGGCTTGAGCTAGGTTTTTGAGAACCTTACTCACCGTAGGCGGCTCCAATCGCACCCATTGAGCAATTTCTGAAACGGGTACCACGCCCTGGCCATGCTCAGCCAGGCAACGCAATACCACTGTGGCGTAATCTGTAAGTCGGCTAACACGTAACATATCGCGACACACCCTAATCAGTACTCGAATGGTACTGATTCAAACTTATTCACGCAAGCCCAACGCAACTTATTTTAGATCACCGGCAGGAGCTGCCGCGGCGTAACTTCCATGAGCAACACGGCTGACCGCTTGTTGCCGCATACTGTACGAAGGTAGGTTCACCACCACCATGGTTACAAACATAATGATCGCGAATAGGGACGTGGGTGGGGTTGTGTCAGGTCCCTATTCGCCACGACTCATTATGGGTGGCGGCGGTTACCGGTACCCTAAAAATCTATCGGGCTATGAATAAATCGGCTGCACAGGCCGAATCCGGCCTCATTTCCCAAGCCGTATTGTTATGCGGCCCTGCTGCCCATCCCCTGCTTCACCAAGCTACTTTTTAGATCGTCCAAGTTTTTGCACGATCCGTAAAGCGAGTTCGATGGACTGCTCATAGTTGAGCCGGGGATCAACATTGGATCGATAGGCGCGGCTAAGATCGGCTTCACTAAGATCCCGCGCACCCCCCATACATTCCGTTACATCTTCACCGGTAAGCTCAAGATGAACCCCACCCAGATGCGTTCCGGCCGCCGCATGCAAGTCTACCGATTGTTCCAATTCTCCAACGATATTGGCAAATCGACGGGTCTTGATGCCGTTGGCTAAAGTTTCGGTGTTGCCATGCATCGGGTCACAGCACCATAGTACCTGTCGTCCCGTAGCCCGAACGGCTTCAAGCACAGGCGGCAGAGCCTCAGTAATCTTGCTCGCCCCCATCCGATGAATCAGAACAATCCGCCCCGCTTCATCATCTGGATTAAGAATTTCCAAAATGTGAAGCAAGCGCGCGATAGGCATCGTTGGGCCAATCTTAATGCCGATGGGATTGCGAATCCCCCGGCAGTATTCGACATGCGCTCCATTGGGATCAGCGGTACGCATACCAATCCATGGAAAATGCGTGGACAGATTGAACCAACCTGGCTGTCTTGGAACCTGCCGGGTCAGAGCCTGCTCATAATGCAACAATAACGCTTCATGGGACGTATAAAAATCCACCCTGGAAAAGCTGGCGATCGGCTCACCAATGAGGGTTTCCATAAACTGCACGGCTTCAGCAATATCTGTGACGATACGTCGATACTCGGCAGCATGTGCTGAAGCATCCACCCATCTCAGGTCCCAATACTCAGGATGATGCAGATCGGCGAAGCCTCCATCGACCAGAGCCCGGACAAAATTCATAGTCAAGGCCGAACGTGCATGACCCCGTAACATACGGTTGGGATCAGGGCGGCGCGCTGTAGGTGTGAATTCAGGAGCGTTGACCAGATCGCCGCGATAGCTAGGCAACTCGATGCCATTGCGTGACTCCATCTTGGTCGATCGGGGTTTGGCATACTGCCCGGCAAAACGACCCAGTCGGATCACCGGCCGTTGCAAACCATGCACTAAGACCAAACTCATCTGCAAAATCACCTTGAGGCGATTGGAGATGCGCTCACTACTACAATCAGCGAAACTTTCTGCACAATCGCCTCCCTGCAATAAAAAACGTTGGCCCTGCTGGGCCTCCGCAATGAGTTGTTTTAGCTGCAGGATTTCCCAGGAGGTGACCAGCGGAGGCAAACCGCTTAGCTCTCGGCGAGCCCGGTTCAGCTCATCGCTATCGGCATAGAGCGGCTGCTGTGCCGCCGGTCGCATTTGCCATGATTCCGGCTGCCAACCAGCCACTTTAGTAGCGGATTTCCCCGGGATTTTCTGCTTCGACACACGCATCATCAGGATACTTTGAAACGACGTAGCCCCAGCCAGCTCCAAACGGTCAACAACCCAAACCAGACCATTGACCAGAACGGCATGGCCAGGCCGAGAAACTGCCAGCGTACTTCGCCGCAGTCCCCTGTACCGGTCAACACTTTACGGAGTACTTCGCCGATCGGCAGAGTCTGCAACATGTATTTCAAGGGCGCCCCACAACTACCAAAAGGATTCGGAGGTTGGGCCTGCAACCAGAGTTGGCGGGCCGCGACCGCGATGCCGAATAACCCCCCCAGCACCATCAGTCCCACGATAATCCACCGACCCAGGGCGGCGGGCTTGAAAATCGCAGCGATCAGGAACAATACGCCCATCGAGATGAATCCGAGCCGCTGCAATATACACAAAGGGCATGGATTAATATATTGCACAAACTGCACAAAAATAGCGTATCCGAGCAGGCCTGCACAAGCCAAAAAACCAAGCAGATTGACCGAACGATAGGACCAGCGTAAGGGATTCACGAAAACACCTTATAAAAACGGCCGATTAAGCATAGTGTGGTGACCCAGCGTTGTCAGCTGTAAAGTCCTCTCGACCCAATAAAAAAAGCCCGACACGGAAGCCCGGTCAGGCTTTTATGCAAAGGTCAACCGAAATTCAATCCGCCGCCGCCGCCTGATTGGGTCGGTCCACCAGTTCAACGTAAGCCATGGGAGCATGATCTCCGGGTCGATAGCCACATTTTAAGATACGTAAGTATCCACCGGGGCGGGTCCGATAGCGAGGCCCAAGCTCAACAAAAAGTTTACCTACCGCCTGCTTATCGCGAAGGCGGGAAAAGGCCAATCTCCGATTAGCGACCCCATCAACCTTGCCTAGCGTGATCAAGGGCTCAGCTACACGCCGCAACTCCTTGGCCTTAGGAAGCGTTGTGCGGATCAGTTCATTCTTCAGTAACGAAGAGGTCATATTGCGAAACATCGCATGACGATGACTGCTGTTGCGATTGAGTTTGCGTCCTGACTTCAAATGGCGCATGGTTCAAATTCCTGTAAGACGGTTCAACCCAGTTGCATACCGTGGGCATGTCCCGGAGGTGGCCAGTTCTCAAGTTTCATACCGAGTGCTAAACCGCGAGCACCCAATACATCCTTGATTTCGGTGAGAGATTTCTTACCCAAATTGGGAGTCTTTAATAATTCGACTTCGGTCTTCTGCACCAAATCACCGATATAGTAAATACTTTCGGCTTTGAGACAATTAGCCGACCGCACGGTGAGTTCTAGATCGTCGATAGGCCGCAATAAAATGGGCTCGAACCCATCCACTGCGGTGTCCTCTTCAGCCTCTACAACGTGACTGAAGTCACCAAAGACCCGTAGCTGCTCAGCAATGATTTCAGCAGCCCGACGCACGGTTTCTTCCGCATCCATCGTCCCGTTGGTTTCAATGTCCAGCACCAGTTTATCAAGATTGGTCCGCTGTTCGACCCGTGCAGCATCGACCTCGTAGGATACTCGACGAACCGGGCAAAAGGAGGCATCAAGCTGCAGACGCCCAATCATCTGGGCCTCATCATCAGCATGCTGCCTGGCGGTCACCGGCTGGTAACCCAGACCGCGGCGTATCTTGAGCTGCATTCGCAACGTGCGATTCTTGGTCAAGTGACAGATGACATGATCTGGATTGATAATTTCAACCGTATGATCAGTCGTAATATCCCCTGCAGTAACGGTGCCCTTACCCTTCTTCTCGAGGGTTACGGTAGCCTCGTCACGACCATGCATGCGAAGGGCAACTTCTTTGAGGTTAAGTAGTACCTCAATGATATCCTCCTGCAAACCTTCCATAGCCGTGTATTCATGCAATACGCCATCGATTTCAACCTCGACGATAGCGCAACCGGGAATTGAAGATAAAAGTACCCGACGCAGTGCGTTGCCGAGTGTATGGCCAAAACCGCGCTCTAATGGCTCAACGACCACCCGTGCTCGAGTGGCATTGATGTGGTTAACCTGCAGAGCGCGCGGTTTGAGGACACTTGTTGAAGAGACTGCCATGTATAAAGCCCCTCGATAATTACTTTGAATAAAGTTCGATGATCAGGCTCTCATTGATATCAGAGGGCAGATCGGAACGTTCCGGAAGAGATTTGACCACACCGGAAAAAACTTTGTTATCCACTGTCAACCAGTCAGGTCGAAGATCCATACCATCAGCTAGTGTCATGGATTCTTTCACACGAAGCTGCGTCTTGGCCTTCTCGGTAAGACTCACCTCGTCACCGGGGCGGATCTGATAAGAAGCGATGTTGACCTTGCGACCATTAACTGCCACCGCTTTGTGCGACACCATCTGGCGCGCTTGAGCACGCGTTACGGCAAAGCCCATACGGTAGACAATATTGTCCAGACGCCCTTCTAGAAGGCGCAACAGATTTTCACCGGTGTTGCCTTTCTGGGTCGAAGCCTTCTTGTAATAATTACTAAACTGGCGCTCAAGGACACCATAAATACGCTTTACTTTCTGTTTCTCGCGTAACTGCACAGCAAAATCGGACATCCGTGTACGCCGTCCGGTCATGGTATGTTGGCCGGGTTTGCTGTCAATTTTACACTTGGAGTCAAGTGAGCGAGCCGGGCTCTTCAAGCTAAGATCTGCGCCTTCACGACGCGCTAATTTACAGGTGGGACCACGATAGCGGGCCATCTTATATATCTCCTCAGACGCTCAGACGCGACGTTTCTTGGGCGGCCGACAACCATTATGCGGTATCGGTGTAACATCAATAACTCCCGTAGTCTCTA
>CAJXGK010000016.1 GCA_913053815.1 uncultured Rhodanobacteraceae bacterium | reverse complement strand
CTTGCGCGGACGCTGCCGTGAGACTGTGGATCCCGGGTCTGCGCCCGGGATGACGAGATTTTTTACGGAATGCGCATCGCCTGGGATGACGAGATTTTGGTGTTGCCCACCCCCTTTTTGTCATTCCCGCGCAGGCGGGAATCCAGTGCAGGAGGTTATAACCACGGAGTGGGCATTCGTACGCAAATAACGGAATTCTCCACTGCGCAAGCCATCTCCTCCCGTCACCAACGGAGCGATGTTCCCCGCTGGGGTGTCGGGTAGTCAGGAGGGATTCGGCTTTCCATCCCTCTCGGATAATCCATCCTTCTGG
The DNA here is from genome assembly GCA_913053815.1 of uncultured Rhodanobacteraceae bacterium. Lineage (GTDB taxonomy): Bacteria > Pseudomonadota > Gammaproteobacteria > Xanthomonadales > Rhodanobacteraceae > Metallibacterium. Next base: position 13,631 of record CAJXGK010000016.1, on the reverse strand, counting down.
TCAATAGCAGAATTGGGGTCTGATGTCACCTCAGAATCATCGTTTTCGTCGGCATCCAGAGGTACCACCTGAACCAGGTTTTCTTCCCCAGACAGGCGCATCAGCGTAACCCCTTGAGTATTGCGGCTCAGCTGCGAAATACCCGTAACTCGCGTACGCACTAGCGTGCCCTGATCTGAAATCAGCATCAGCCCCTGCTCCGGGGTAACCAGGACACCCGCTACCAGAGACCCATTACGCTCGGAACAGCGAATTGCAATCACCCCCTGAGTACCGCGGGTTTTACGCGGAAACTCGTCAAGGTTGGTGCGTTTGCCATAACCACGTTCAGTGACGGTCAGTACATCGCCGGTTTCGGCAACGACCATGGAAACAACGTGCGCCCCTCCGGTCAGCTTCATACCCCGTACACCATGGGCGGTACGACCCATGCCCCGCACTTCGGTCTCACTGAAACGCACCGCCTTGCCATTAGAAGCGAGCAGCATGATATCGCTCTTACCCAACGTCATCGCCACATCAACCAGATCATCGTCCTCGGCAAGATCAATCGCAATCTTGCCACGCTGCAATCGATAGGCAAATTCACTGAGCATGGTTTTTTTAACGGTACCCATACGCGTTGCGAAGAACACATAATGTTCGTCATCGAATTCATGTACCGGTAACACCGCCTGAACTTGTTCACCTTCATCTAATGGCAGCAGGTTGATGATCGGCTTACCTCGCGCTCCCGGTCCGGCATCGGGAATCAAATGGACCCCCAGCCAGTACACCCGTCCCTTACTGGTGAATACCAGCAATGTATCATGGGTATTGACGATCCAAAATCGAGTAATGAAATCCGCATCTTTCATCGCCGTGGCCGAACGTCCCCGGCCACCGCGTCGTTGCTCGCGATACGTACCGAGGGATTGTCGTTTGGTATAGCCGGTATGTGACAGGGTGACGGCCACGTCCTCCGGAGCAATCAGGTCCAAGACATCGAAATCTTCCTGCGCTATCGTGATCTCGGTGCGACGGGCATCCGCATATTCCTCGCGAACAGCCTTAATCTCCTCACGAATCACGGTCAACAACCGGGCCGGGTCTTCTAGAATCTCAATCAATCCATGGATTATTTCGAGAATGCTACGGTATTCATCGGACAGTTTTTCCTGCTCCAGCCCGGTTAACCGATGCAGCCGCATATCAAGAATTTCTTTGGCCTGGACCTGGCTCAACCGATAGCCTTCCTGCCCTAACCCACAACCTGGTTCGATGTTTTCCGGTTTAGACATCTCCGCACCGGTGGCCTGCAGCAGAGCGCGCACCAAGCCAGGTTCCCAAACTCTGGAAAGCATGCGTTCGCGCGCTTGTTGGGGTGATGAGGATGATTTGATCAGGGCAATCATCGCATCAATGTTTACCAGAGCAACGGTTAGGCCTTCCAGTACATGAGATCGCGCTCTAGCCTTGCGCAATTCGAAAATCGTACGGCGCGTAACGACTTCGCGACGATGGCGTATAAAGGCTTCCAGGATCTGTTGCAAATTGAGTAATCGCGGCTGCCCGTCAACCAGTGCCACCATATTGATCCCAAATACGGTCTGCATCTGGGTCTGCTGGTAAAGATTGTTGAGCACCACATCCCCCAGCGCGTCACGACGTAACTCGATAACAATACGCATGCCATCCTTATCGGACTCATCACGCAGCTCGCTAATGCCCGCAAGTTTCTTTTCCTTGACCAGTTCGGCGATCTTTTCGATCAACCTCGCCTTGTTCACCTGATAGGGAAGTTCATGGACAATGATGGTTTCCCGACCGTTAGCTGCCTGCTCAATATCGGTTTTAGCGCGTACCCTGATACGCCCACGGCCCGTTCGATAAGCCTCGACGATCCCTGCGGAGCCATTGATGATGCCGGCAGTGGGAAAATCGGGACCCGGAATAATCTGCATCAGCCTATCGATGTCAAGTTCCGGGTCATCGATCAACGCAATCACACCGTCAATCACTTCACCCAGATTGTGAGGGGGTATGTTGGTGGCCATACCCACGGCGATTCCTGCCGATCCGTTAATCAGCAAGTTGGGTACCCGCGTCGGCATGACCAGCGGCTCGTGTTCGGACTCATCGTAATTTAGACCGAAATCGACCGTTTCCTTATCCAGGTCGGCCATCAGCTCATGAGCCAGCTTGGATAGCCGCACTTCGGTATAACGCATTGCTGCAGCCGTATCACCGTCGACTGAGCCGAAATTACCCTGGCCGTCGACTAGCATGTAACGTAGTGAGAAAGGCTGGGCCATGCGGACGATAGTGTCATATACCGCCGAATCGCCATGAGGATGGTATTTGCCGATGACATCACCCACGATACGTGCCGATTTTTTGTAGGGTTTATTCCAGTAATTGCTCAGCTCGCTCATCGCATAGAGCACCCGTCTATGTACGGGCTTAAGCCCATCACGAACATCGGGGAGAGCCCGACCAACGATAACGCTCATGGCGTAATCGAGGTAGCTCTGACGCATTTCATCTTCAATATTGACGCGAATAATTTCTTTGGCGAGTTCGGCCATGGAGAGGGTCCGGGAAGCGTTGACAGCAGGCCGCCGGCGATGCGGTCATGCTGATATGAATGAGTGTGAAGGTTGCTATGCCAAGTATATCACAAATATTATCTATTTGGGCTAAGAAAATCCATACTTCTCAAGTAGTTACCCACCGGTTTCGTGCTCATCTTTGATACTTCCGAAGACCCAGCGACGGGCACTGAGAAAGTTGAATGACGAACCCACCAGCGAACCCATTCCTACCCCGATTGCCGGCCATGAATGAACCAACTGAATTTGCCAAACCGCCAGTGCATAAATCGAATAATTCAAGGAAGCTCCACCCGTCATGGCAAGCATCCAGCGAGCCCATTCTGCGTGCCACCGATGCCGCCCGCGAATATCAGAAAATGTGGTGTGCCGGTTCCAAATCCAGGTAGTCGTAGCGGCACAGAGGAACGAGATCACCCGGGCCAGATACGGGTCAAAGTCAGCAAAAGAGACCAGTGACTGCACCACTCCGGCATCCACGATGAAACCAATCACTCCACCTATGAAAAACCAACCAATTCTACGCACGCTCAGGCTCCAAACAGGTCGTGCATACGGGCACTGTTGGGGTGCTCAACCAGCCCCTTTTCGGTAACCAGTACATCAACCAGTTCTGCAGGGGTAATATCGAAGACAGGATTCCAGGCCGCTACACCCAATGGCGCCACAGCTTGGCCCGCATAAGTTAACAATTCCTCCGGATCGCGCAGTTCAATCGGAATGGCATCACCATTCGGGGTGCGCATATCGATACTGGAGGACGCGGCCACGACCATAGTGTGCAGACTATGATGCCGAGCGGCCAGTGCTAGCGCATAAGTCCCGATCTTGTTGGCCACATCGCCATTGGCGGCAATACGGTCGGCCCCAACCACCACCCATTGTACCTGGCCGCTGCGCAGCAGATGAGCTGCCGCAGCATCCGCAATCAACTGCACGGGGATCCCGTCCTCGGACAGTTCCCAGGCGGTCAACCTGGCTCCCTGCAACCATGGACGGCTTTCTCCCGCAAAAATCCGTTGAATTTTTCCGGCTGCGTAGCCGTAGCGAATGACGCCCAGAGCGGTGCCCAAACCAGCCGTAGCCAGTGATCCGGTATTGCAGTGAGTCAGTACACCACAGTCTTTGTCCAGCCGTTCCGCGCCCCATTCAGCCATGCGTTGATTGGCAATCAGATCCTCCTGTTCAATCGTTCTCGCTTCGGCAAGTAATCGATCTGTCCCCCTGTTGGCAATGGCTGCCATACGATCCAGCGCCCACATCAAATTGACCGCCGTTGGCCGAGCCGCACGTAATAACGAGAGCTCCTCCTCAAAGTGATCGCCACGAGATGCCAGGACGGCTCCGTATGCCGCAGCAATTCCAATCGCCGGCGCACCACGTACTACCAGAGCGCGAATGGCTTCAGCAACTTCCAGGGCGGTACGGCAACATACCCAGTTCACGGCATGGGGCAAATGCCGCTGATCCAGCAATTCCAACGCCCCATCCCTCCAGCGAATAGCTCGGAGCCCATCATTTCGATGCAAAAAATTATTCACTCGGTCTATTTCCACTGTCCTGTTGGCATCGCCCCCAACAGGTATTGCGGTTCTACTGCGGTGCCCAAGTCACGCAGCGTACCTACTTCTCCACATAGAAAATTTACCTGGCTCAACAGCGTTTACTCAGCCACTGGTGCACCGTCGGTGGAACTTCGCGCTGAGCTCGGCCGGAAACGTATATACCGATGTGCCCACCGCGAAATCCGAGTTCGGTATAATCCTTGCCGCCCAGAACCCCGGCCAGCGCGCGCGAAGCAGTGGGAGGCACTAGATGATCTTGTTCGGCAAAAATATTGAGTACCGGAAGTTGAATGTCGGCGAGGTTAAGCTTTTCACCATCTAGTTCGATTTTTCCATGAATCAAGCCGTTATCCTGATAAAAATCGTGGATGAACTGGCGAAAAGCCTCACCCGCCTGATCAGGGGAATCAAATATCCACTTTTCCATACGTAAAAAATTACTCACCTCGGTGGCATCGTCAAGAATATCTACCAAACCGACATATTTTTGCTGGTTCAGGCGCAGTGGTTTGAGGGTCAAATAGCACCAATTCATTAGGTCGCCAGGGATATTTCCCAGGGTATCCACAAGCAGGTCCACGTCTAAATCGCGCGTCCAGTTGGAAAGCATGTTGTCCGGGGTGTGGAAATCAACCGGCGTGACCATAGTGATCAGATTCTTTAACTTATGCTGGCGCAAAGCTGCGTAGCAGAGCGCAAATACCCCTCCTTGACAGATACCCAGCAGATTGATGTGCTGCAAATCGTGACGGGTCCTGACCTGGTCCACACAACGATCAAGATAACCGAGAATGTAATCACCCAGGGTCAACCAGCGGTCGGCCAGATCGGGATAACCCCATTCGATGAGATACACATCTTCGCCTTGTTCTAACAGCCGTGCAACCAGCGAACGGTCCGGTTGCAAGTCGGTCATCCAGGGGGTGTTGACCAGGGCATAGCAGATCAGAATGGGAGTGCGACCCGGTACGGCCTTAGTACCTAGGAAGTGATGCAGCTTGAGCTTATCTTCGCGATACACCACTTCAGTCGGGGTCGCCCCTATGTGGGGTTCTTCCTGGTTACGTAGGCAGTCCATCCCCGCAGCGAGTTTGCGCCGGAAGGCATCCATCTCTGCAAGGGCTCTGAGCGGGTCAATATGCACGGGGTTAAACATCACTTCACCCTTTTGGCAGGACGCCGAGACCTAAGCAGTGATGGCTGGGGCGTAGCAGCGGTCTTACGCGACGTAGCCGAGATCCCGGAAGACGGATCCTTTCTGGAGGATGCCGACCGCTTACTGGCCGCTGCACGGCGGCCGGACGAGGCGGGTTGGCTCAACTTACTCGTTGCTGATTCCTTTCCAGTCACGGGGGTCTTTTTAGTCTTTTTGGTCTTACCGGCCGTACTGGCTGAATTTGCTGCGGTCTCCGATTGTGTTGGGTGCCGGCGCATTTCATCCAGTATCTTGCGGGTCGCGCGTAGTTCCCGTCGCTGGGTCTGTAAGCGTTGTCCGAGCGTATCCACTTCGCTACGTGTCGGCATACCCCATGCCCTGGCTAGGCGCTCGACCCGATCCTGGACCTGGGCGCGTACTTGCATCTGAGCATTGACCAGATCGCCATAGACTTGCCGCCATTGCGGAGATAAAGCAACTTCCTGATAGGCCTCTTCGGCCGCGTCAACCCAAAGATTGTAAAGCTCCCGCATCTGTTCGATCTGACGTCCCGGTTCAGCGCGTTCAGCCAAGCGCAACTCTAGCCGATCCACCCCCATGCGTGCGACCTTGGCCAGCAGTGCCTGATAGCGATTCTGTCGCGTATGCAGCTCCGACCAGGCTTTAGCGAGTGCCTGATCTCGTTCCTGCTGCTCACGACCGAGCCCCAACGCCGGCATGCCCAGCCGTTCCTTCCAGGCCGTAAGCCAGGATGGCGGTGATAACCCCACCGATTGAGTCCAAGCCTGGGGACCACCGCCGGTCAGATCCACCGCTTCAGTGTAGGCCTGCATAAAGGGATTAGCGGCAAAATTACCGAATACTTCCTTTAATGACGACCGCCAATCACCCGACTCATTAGTCAACCCCATGTTCATCCGTTCCATGAGTTCGAAATGGGCTTTCAACCCGGATAGCGCACGCTCGGCCTGTTCCTGCATGCCGTAATTTGTCGACCCTGGCGAAAAGGATGTTTGCAGGTTTTTCTGCCAGGTATCCCAAGCTTGCTTGAACAGTTCCTGGTAGTCCGCGAAGGAAGTGGGGGTCTCGTTATTCATGGCATTCTCCGGCACACACGGAGTTGAAAGATGAGTGCGGTATCCAGCGTAAAACAAAACACCCGACTCCGCTTCCGGAACCGGGCGCTGTCACACTCACACCATGGCCATAAAGCCCTGCCTTAGGCCGTCTCTTCGACAGCTTTCATCGACAGACGTATACGGCCCTGCTTATCGACTTCCAATACTTTGACCTTGACGAAATCACCTTCCTTAAGCTTGTCAGAAACCTTCTCGACACGCTCATTGGAGATTTGCGATATATGGACCAAGCCGTCCTTCCCCGGAAGAATGGTCACGAAAGCGCCGAAGTCCATCAACTTGACGACCTTGCCCTCATAGATCGTTCCAGGTTCAACATCGGAAACAATTAACTCGATGCGCTTCTTGGCATTCTCAGCCGCCGTGCGATTGACCGACGCGATGACAATGACACCATCATCGGTGATATCAATCGTAGTACCGGTTTCCTCAGTGATGGAACGGATAACCGAGCCACCCTTGCCGATCACTTCACGAATCTTGTCCGGATGGATACGCATGGTCAGCAAGCGCGGGGCATAATCTGAAAGCTCGGCACGCGGCTGATTGATGGCCTTCTGCATCTCGCCAAGAATATGCAAACGTCCACGCTTGGCCTGTTCCAGAGCCGTACGCATGATTTCTTCAGTGATCCCGTCGATCTTGATATCCATCTGCAGGGCACTGATACCTTCAGAGGTTCCTGCAACCTTGAAATCCATGTCGCCAAGATGATCCTCATCACCAAGAATATCCGAGAGCACCACGAAATTATCAGCGTCCTTGACCAAACCCATCGCAATACCGGCTACCGGGGATTTCAGTGGCACACCTGCGTCCATCATGGCCAGGGAGGAGCCACACACCGAAGCCATCGAACTGGAACCATTCGACTCGGTAATATCCGAAACTACCCGCAACACATACGGGAACTCCTCAATCGACGGCATCACAGCCTGCACCCCACGCTTGGCCAGGCGTCCATGGCCGATTTCACGACGCTTGGGACCAAACATGCGGCCGACTTCGCCCACCGAGTACGGAGGAAAATTATAATGAAACAGGAAAGTATCTTTTGATTCGCCACCGGGTGCGTCAACGACCTGTGCATCCTTGGTGGTACCCAGAGTCACCGTCACCAGAGCCTGGGTCTCACCACGAGTAAACAGTGCCGAACCATGAGTACGGGGCAGCACCCCAACACGCGAACTGATTGGACGTACATCGTCCAAGTTGCGGCCATCGATACGTACTTTGCTCTGCAACACACCGTTACGCATGGTGCGATACTCGATTTCACCGAATACCTCACCCATTTCATCGGCACTCCAGTCATTGGCCTCAGCCTGCGCGACCAGCGATTCCCGTACTTCATTCTTCAATGCCGTGATGACATCACGGCGCTCCAGCTTGTCACGAGTCTGGAAGGCGTCGACCAAGCGGTTGCCCAATGCTCCCTCAACGGCCGTAAACAACGCATCATTGCGAACTGGTTCTTGCCATGCAAATGACTTACGACCGACCTCGGCGACCAGTTCATTGATCGCCACAATGGCTTTTTGCATTTCGCGATGACCAAACATGACCGCACCCAGCATCACCTCTTCACTGAGCAGATTGGCTTCGGATTCGACCATTAACACCGCACTGGCGGTACCGGCGACAACCAGCTCCAACTCGGAATCAGATAGCTCAGTCGCCCCAGGATTGAGCAGGTACTCGCCCTTGGCATAACCGACCCGGGCGGCGGCGATAGGACCCTGGAATGGAATCCCGGCCAGCATAAGGGCGGCTGAAGTACCGATTAGGGCCGGAATGTCACCGTCTACTTCAGGATTCATCGAGAATACGGTAGCAATCACCTGCACCTCGTTTTTGAACGCCTCGGGAAACAAGGGGCGAATCGGGCGATCAATGAGGCGCGAAGTCAGCGTCTCCTTCTCGGTCGGGCGACCTTCACGCTTGAAAAACCCACCGGGGATACGCCCGGCAGAGTAAAACTTCTCTTGATAATCGACGGTAAGTGGGAAAAAACTTTGCCCCTCACGCGCCTTGGTTGTGGCTACTGCAGTAACCAACACTACAGTGCCATCCACCTCCACCTTGACGGCACCACCAGCCTGACGGGCAATTTCGCCCGTTTCCAGGGTGACTTGATGCCGGCCGTACTGGAATGATTTACTTACTTTCGCCACGTTTCTTTCTCCTGGTTGGATCAACGGCGCAGGCCCAGGCGCTGAATGAGTACCTGATAGCGCTGCTGGTCGCGTTTCTTGAGATAACCCAGAAGGCGACGACGCTGGTTGACAAGCTTGAGCAGGCCGCGACGTGAGTGCCGGTCCTGCTTGTGAATTTTAAAGTGATCAGCCAGCATCACGATCCGCGCAGTGAGCAATGCCACCTGAACTTCCGGTGAACCGGTATCCCTGGGCGCACGGCCGTACTCACTGATAATCTTACTGGTCTGTTCTACGTTGAGCGACATGGAAGGTAATTTCCTCTATGCAAGCGCGAGACTTGCGACAGATCATGGGTCCATGTCCTGTGGCAAGCCCCGCTTGATAATGATGGGGTCGACGCAAGACAGCTATTTTAGTCGCTGCAGGCCCCGAACAACAAGCCATGGCCGTTTCAGCCCCCCGCCGGCGGCTCCTTGCCTCAGCCCCGATCAGTCAAAGCGGCAACATGTGCCGCACAAAATCACCCTGTTCAGCGACCCGCAACACCGAACCCTGCTGGTACCAGTCACCTAGGACGATGCGTTGCGCTGGCTGGTTATTGATGGTCCATGCCTGCACGGAAGGACGATGAGTGTGTCCGTGAATCATGCGTTGCACCCCCCTCTCACGGAGAACCGCCCGCACCGCTTGTGTATTCACATCCATCAATGACTCCGAATTGTCACGAGTATGGGCATGGCTCACCGCACGGGCCTGCAACGCATAAGTGCGGCGTTCCGCCAGCGGCCGAGCAAGAAACCTTGTCTGCCAGCTTGGGTTGCGAACCTCAACCCGGAACTTCTGATACGCGACATCGTCAGTGCACAACACATCGCCATGCAGAAGAACCGTCGGCACTCCACCGATAGTGTGCACACAGCCGTCCTCCAAAAGACGTATCCCGGCACGCTTGGCGTAGGCCTCGCTGAGCAGAAAATCACGATTCCCAACCATGAAATACACCGGCACTCCGGTCATAGATAGCTGGGCCAGCAAACCCGCCACCCGCGCCGCCAGGGGGTCATCGTTGTCATCACCTATCCAAACATCAAACAGGTCGCCAAGGATGTACAGGGCCTCCGCCTGACGGGCCTCGGCGACCAAGAACCGCTCGAACAACGCAGTAATTTCTGGCCGAACGGGATCAAGATGCAAATCGGAAATGAGTAGCGTGTTCATCACCGCACAGCATAACCGGCACTAGTGCAATCACACAGTACAGCCGTGTAAGGCCTGTAGAAATTTGGGTGGCTGATAGGCAAATCAAAGGTGAGCATCACGTTGGCATTCGCACACCGCTATATACTGCAGCAAGTGAAGAGTTTATAGAAAGCCGCTCATGGAGTATACCTTTGAAAGAATTTCAGACCGCATCGATGGCCGCATGGGGATAGTTCGGTTGACGCTTCTGAAATGATAAAATAGCAGGATTTTTAATGACCCCCGCATCAATATTTAAGGATCGTCGAATCGTATCATTGAGCTGCCAACTATTGTAACCAGCCAACACCGTCGGCAAATGGGTAAGAAGAGCGGCGGAGATAGATCGAGAGGCACTTTCCCAAAGGTAGCTTGGGGTATGATCAACCGCGTAGTAATATATATTACCAACTTTGAACATGGGGTCTTTAAAAGTAGTCGGTTTGGCAAAGAAAAACCCCATATTTTCATCGCAACTGACATCGATAATAAGACACCCTGGCTTGAGAGTTGATTTTTCCTCTTCGGTTACAAAGAAAGTGGGATGATCAGGGTTCTGATAAGTTCCATTTACAATAATATCAGATTGGCCAATCAGTTCAGCCAATGGTCGTTCAGTACCATCGTGCTCCACCACCACCATACGTGCTTCGTTATCTTTACCCTCGCGAATGCGGACATAGTGGCAACCAAGAACTTCTTCCCGGACCTCATAGTCGGGTCGATGAATACATATTGTGATATCTAAGAAGCCCCGTGCCTTGAGAGCATATATAGCACCACGACTTGCCGCACCAAAGCTGAAAATAATGATTTTTCGCTGATTCCCGTAGTGACCATCAATACCTCTTAATTGCAATGCATGCAGTATTGCTGAATAACCCGCTAATTCATTATTTTTATAGAAAGTGTGGCGACCGACCTGCTTATTAGGACCCCAAGCAAACATATCCTCAAAAGCAATAAGTGTTTGCTTGCGATCAATCGCAACCTGCGTAATAGGTGATTGCTGTACACAATGTGGCCAGCCCCAGATTATTCCACCTCTACGCAGTTCCTGTAGATCGGGTAACATAGGTTTTGGTAAAATTACATGGCCAATATTAGTCAATAACTCATGGCGCGAAGCAATACCACCTGTCAGACTAGCAATTTCCGCATCTTCAATACCAAATGGTTCCCCATATTTTTTCTCGAATATTAACTGCCGGCGTAGTTGTTCAGGGATACGCGATAGATGGTCTGGATGAATGGGAACACGTCGTTCATCTTCTTTTCTCGAAGTCCCTATGACTCCAAATGTCAATTTACCCATATTATTTCCTTTATTAAAAAAAATTTGTATCTGGGCCTCCACTAGACCCGTGTAGTTGTTTTTTGAACGTTTCTTTGTTGCGTCATCGCAACCATGGAGCTTTTGTGCTTAGCAGCGGCGCAGAACTCCACAGAGTCATGTTCACCGGGGCGATCTGCTATTAGGTCATGGCTGAGTACTTGCCGGACCTGATCAGCGCGCCTCCCCAACAACCAGGGTGGGGGCCACCCACTGCTATCGGGAGAAAACGGCTCTTTCAGCCCTTATTTCTGCGATGACTGAAAAAATGGCGTAAAAGCTCTGTAGATTGATCTTCAAGCAAGCCTGCCTCGAGCGCAATGCGGTGATTGTGCCGATCACTGATCAGCGTATCAAACACGCTGCCTGCTGCTCCGGTCTTAGGATCATATGCAGCAAACACGACACGTTCCACCCGTGCATGCACCATCGCCATCGCACACATCGCACAGGGCTCCAAAGTGACGTATAAGGCACTGCCGGGAAACCGGTAATTGGCCAGTCGTACCCCCGCTGCGCGCAGAGCAAGAATTTCCGCATGGGCGGTAGGGTCGTTAAGCGTAATACAACGGTTCCAGCCTTCCCCTACAGCATGCTCTCCAAGAACCAATACGGCACCGACCGGAACCTCATCGTCCTGTTCCTCGGCAAATCGTGCCAATTCCAATGCCCTGTGCATCCAACGCAGATCAATTTTACGCTGACGCTCGCCGGCTTCACAGATCTTTGCATCGGTTTCCCGAAGTGTTGTACTCATTTCCATTCGATTGTAAATAGCTCGCAAAAGTCCAGTATTGGCGCGAGCTTTCCGATAGCAGCTAATGTCAATACCATAAAAAACACTATGGAGAACCTCTATTAGAGGCCCCATACAGTCGCCTATATATTACCGTTTGCAATACCCGATCAAACAAAATCTTTGTCGTTAAGCAATTGTTTTTAAAATAATTAAAATTGTGTACCGTATTTTATGTATCAAAAAACAGCACCTATCCTGTTGTTTTTTTGAAGATGCGCCACTATGACGCAGCAAGATTGCCGGTCTGACACGCGCGCATCCGTTCCTGCAGTGCCTGTCGAACAAACTGGTTTGACGCACTATCATTTGACCCAACAAGTTGCCGGATCTGCTCGGTCACGTCGCCAATGTGATTCAACTTGGTCGCGGCGTCGATCGCCCGGTCATAGGCCTCCACCACATCCGCATCGCTCACCTCGTAACCCCATCCCTCACTCAACCAGCGCAGCGCAGCCAGTGCCGAGCCGAGCGCGAATGCCGGTTCGGATTCGCGGAAATCCCAAGTCAAAAAGCCTGATTTCCTTGGCCGTAGCAAACCACTTACCCTCTTCTCCCGGTGTGGTAGCAATGAGATCGGCCAGAATCTGTGACTTGTCCTGCATGGGATAACGCTTCGCCACCGCGTTAAACCGGGCGATATAAGAATGGCCCACCGCAGCACTTAATCCGTAACGCTGGTAGGCCTCTTCATACAAACCGGAAGAGATCAGAATCTCCTCGCAAACCTGGTCGATCACGGAGTCCGGCTGGTTCAATCCCCGCGAGGCCTCGGCATACTGCACAGCCTCCGCCTTCTTAGCCATCGCCAGCAATGCCTCAACGCCATAACACCGGTAATGCCACATAGGATACCGATTCAAGTCCAACAGCTCAAGCAATTCCTGATAACGCCTCGCCACCAGCAGGCAGGACAGACACGCCTTCGCACCGTGAAAATAGGCTCCAGGACTCGGATCCGACCAACAGGACCGCAGCGTGGCAACCAAATCATCAGCCCATCGACCAGCGAATTCCACCGAACCACAAATCCTCCCCCAACGATCACCGACTGGGCTAAGGTAATCGACACCATCATCCGCCATCGCCTGCCAGAGCCGAATGAGCCATTTGCTGCGCGTCTTGTCATCAGCCGGTGCCTTAATGATGAGCGGTATCAACGCATCCAGCGCCTTGTACACGGCCAACCCCAGCGCACCGCTGGAACTATCCACATACTCCAGTGCCGGCCAAAGTTTCTCCATCAGACGGACCGAGCCTTCCGCCCCAAGCACGGGATCCTTTTTCGCGACCCTTTTGATCTCGTAGACGGCTTCGCGCAGACGCTGGCAGGCGAGTCGGGAGGCCTTCCAGCCGTAGGCCCCGGTTCGAAAACGTGCAGGGAAAGTCCATTTGTGTTGTTCAGTAAAGGCCATTCAGATTCATCCAGCGACGCTTGCCTTGGGTATAACAACACCGCGTTTTGTAGTGACATCACAAGGCAGAATATTCACCATTGCTCCGGATCCGTTCCGTGTCAACCGAATCGGCGCCGTCAGTGTCTGCGGCATCGGGTAGACAAGAATGCGCGGCCTGTAGTCGACCGTAAACCGACGCCGCATGCGTTTCTCAAGGCTTGGTTCCGGTGTCACTTGGCTTGTGGGTAACACCGAT
>CAJXGK010000015.1 GCA_913053815.1 uncultured Rhodanobacteraceae bacterium | reverse complement strand
AAGGGCAATAAGGCAATGTGGGGGATCACGCTGGGGTGACCATTCGGGTGATGACCGGTGAGCCATTCGGGTTGCGGCAATAGCGGGCAGGCTTTGAGTAGTGCGCCGCGCAGGGCCGCCGTGAGCTTGAGGGTGGCCGGTAGCGACAGGCGCTTGCCGGAAATCGCCAATACAATCAGTTGTGGGTCAAAGACTCCGGCGGGGGGATCGGGCTCCGGCTTCGGTGTCGCCGACACATAGGATTGCCAATGCGCCGGTTCCGGCCGCAAACTGATGGGGCGGCCGTTGGGGAAGCGTTCGGTACGCGCTTGCTCTAGCTTTGCGAGTTGAGCTTTTTCTTCGCGAACACTTCGCCCGCTACCTGCATGACCTCCCGCTTGCTTTGCCGCAATAATTTTTGCTCGTATTTGTTCAGCATCCGGGGAGTGGGCGAGGTACCGAGCCTCCGATTGAGTAAGTCGAGCGAAGGGGTGGGCGAAGTGCTCTTGCCACCACCGTTCGAGGGTTTTTCCATGGATTTTTCGGAGTTCATCGAGTTGCTCCTGGGTAGGGTTAAGTTTAGCGGAATAGGGTTTGCCGGTCAGCGCGATAGCTCCCAAAACTGACCCGCCCTTTTTTATTAGAAAGCCACGCAGATTGGCCAGGGTTCCACCCTGGCCGACGAAATCGTCTACCATCAGATAGGCTTGGTCACGCGCTACCGGGCCATCAAAGCTTGCCTGCCGGGCCAAGCGCCCGTACCCGTCGGCTCCAGTGTGGCCGACAACATTGGTCTGGATAACGCCGTCTTCATAGCGAAGGGCCAGTGACACAGCCAGTAACCGCGCCAGTGCCGAGGGGATCGCATTGACTCTGCCTCGCTCAAAGGCATGGGCACTCACTAGGGTGAGAGCTTCTCGTGGGCTAAGGTTGGCAACATATTTGCGCACCGCTTCCAAAGTGGACGAAGAAATTAATGTTGCGACCAGTTCTCCCGCCGCACGCGAGTCGCCTGACTTGGCTGCCGCATAGTAGGGGTGTTTTTTGACCGCAGATTCTGTGGCTAACAGTAGGACATTGGGAAAGTTATCCCAGTCCACGCGTGGTGGGGGATGGGTATTTCTAAGAAAATTTTTGGATTCATCGATCTGTGCGAGCAAATCGTGGTACGCGATACTCGCAGTACGATTCAAACGCTGGGTAAGATATGTTAAGCGTCCCGTTGTCGGCACTCGTAAACGGCGCGACCCGACACCCGCTCCTGGAACCCGTGTGGCGGGTGGCGGCTCATTCTCCAGCCAGGCCTGCACCAACGAGGCGGAGTGACCGACATGGGTCACCTTGCCGAGCAGGTGCTCGAAGGCGACGCGATGTTCGTCGGGAAGTGTCGTGTCCCAAATTAGGTAAACAGTGGGTTCGTACGGAATGGCCACCGGGAAGGTGCGCGGTTGGCGGGCACGGAATTCCGGCAACACGGCTAGGCCGGCAGCCTTCAATTTGTCCAGGTCATTGCCGATGGGCATCTTGCGGCCCATACGCGCATCATTGACCGGCACGAAGCTGGTGACGATGCGGCGTGGGCTGGCATTCGAGGCGGTAATGGCCGGCGCGGACTGGGACTCCAGCCAGCACAGGGCCGCACCTTCGGTGGGATCTTCGCCAGTTTCAAACCAGGCGGCAGCCAGGGCCATAAATACCCGATCCGGGTGCGGGGGCCATTCCGCCTGCTCCTTCCTGGCCCCATCCGCCGCTGCCATCGCCCACCCGTTCAGGTAGTGGATGGCCAGCGCGAACATCAGCCGGTCTCCCCACCTTGTGCGCCGGCCGGGTCCTGACTGCGCCGCACCAGTTCGACCAGTTCTGCCGAGGGCGTCAATTCGATGACCCCTTCCCAGGGCAGTCCCGCCGCCTGGGCGGCTTCGATGGCTTTATTCAACAGAATGATGGCCTGTTCGCCATCCAGGTCGAAGGACGGGTGCGCCTTACCGGGGCGGGCCAGAAGTTCCCATGGCGATGCGGTTTCGGGGAACAAATGACAGCGGGAACGCAGGTCGCCATCCGTGCGTGCCAGGGTGGCGGCGGTCAACCCCAGTGCTACCAGTACAGTGCGGGCGGCAAGATCTACTTCAGGGTCAGAATCCGCGGCGCCATTCAAGGGAAAGCGCAGACGGCGCAACGCGGCGAGCGACAGCACGGTCGTCTGCAAGGCTCTGGATAGGGTGAAGCCGCCGTCGGAGATACTTGGCGTCACATTGCCGTGATTGGCTTCTGAAGGTTTGCCATCCTTGCCCAGCTTTTCTCCGCCCACTTTCTTGTCCAAGGTCCAGTCCGGCACACCTGTGCCACGTGACTTTCGCATATACAAGGGGCCGGCCCCCAACATGATCTCCGCCGGGTCGATACGGCTTGAAGTTCTTGTCCCTTTTGTTGCGTTGTAGCCTACAATTTCCGACACCAGGGCACGCTGGAATTTGGCGCCCAGCCCACCACGCGGTCCGGTCGAATCCCAGATGCCGAACACTAACGCGGTGGGGCATAGTCCAAACAGGCCGGTCGCATTGCGCACTTCGGCCGTGTCCAGAATTCGTCCCTGCTCCGATTGCCGAAACATCACGCCGGCCAGCAGGCTGTCGCGGAACAGCGCATCCGCCACCCGATGCGGCGCTTCCAGGCTGTTCACTGTGAATTTCTTCAGCAATGCCTCCTGATCGAATCGCGTAACCAGCAGCGGGAGATGAAGCTGTTTTTGCCGGTGAACCTCCAGCAGGGCCCGTTCCATCCGGTTGGCTTGCGACTGCACGGAATCCAGCAACACGCAGGGCGTCACTTCCCCGCTGGCAGGGTCAACTCGTTCCTCGGTGGCGTACTTACCGCCCTCGTAGGTCGGGGGAAACACCTTGTCGCCCGGTCCTCCGGCGGGCTGATAGGGGGTGACACAACGAAACGCTGCCGCACTACCGGCGAGCGCATTCCTCAAGACTTCAAGATCCAGTGATTCACTCATGGTGATGCTCCTCTGGAAGAATATTTACGGACGGTCTATGGCCATTGCGGAGTCGATATGCCATGTTCTCCGCACCCACCTTGTCTGTGGAGTGCTGTGTTAGATGTGTAAAGCTGCATCGCATTACCCGTCGTGGACAGGTGGATGGTGGTTGCTCTCATCGGTTACCTCCTTCACTGGCCCCACCAACTCGGCTGCAGTCAGGGGTCGGGTTTCGACGGTGATGGGGGAGAGTGCTTCGATGTCTTTGTCGGCGGATACGGTGCGCAGGTCACGGAACCTGCGGGCGCTGGGCAGGACGCGGCGTTCGAGGGTGCCGACCGAGCTGTTGTAGGCATCGACGGCTTGGTTGAGGCGATTACCAACTTTGCTCCAATGCTCAGCGAGGGTGGCGATGCGCTCATAGAGTTCCTTGCCGAGCGCGGCGACTTCGACGGCGTTTTGGGCCATGGCTTCCTGGCGCCAACCGTAGGCGACGGCTTTGAGCAG
The DNA here is from genome assembly GCA_913053815.1 of uncultured Rhodanobacteraceae bacterium. Lineage (GTDB taxonomy): Bacteria > Pseudomonadota > Gammaproteobacteria > Xanthomonadales > Rhodanobacteraceae > Metallibacterium. The sequence continues at coordinate 10,701 of CAJXGK010000015.1, read as the reverse complement.
GGCGATCAGTGTGGTCGGGCTGGCGGGGATGACGCGATTTTCGGCGCCGTATTCGATCAGGGTGTGATCTTGGGTGAGCGCGGCGGAAAAGAAGGCTTCACCGGGTACGAACAGCACTACGAACTCGGGGGTGGGATCAAACTGGTCGAAATAGGCCTTTTTGCTGAGCTGGGTGATGTGCTCGCGTACCTGTCGGGCGTGGTGGACCAACGCGTGGTTGCGGGCGACTTCATCCTGGGCCTCGACGGCTTCAAGATAAGCCTCGACCGGGGCTTTGGCATCGACCACCACCTGCCGTCCGCCGGGCGGATGCACAATCATGTCGGGGCGCTGGCGGTTGCCGGTATCGTCGGTGTGACTGACCTGCTGGTCGAAGTCGCAATGTTCCAGCATGCCGGCCATTTCAACGACGCGTTTGAGCTGCACTTCGCCCCAGCGCCCCCGAGCCTGTGGTTGGCGCAAGGCTTTGACCAGATCGGCGGTCTCCCGGTGCAGTTGCGGTAGGTGGGTTTCGACCAGAGCTTTGAGTTGGGTATCGAGCGCCTGGTAGGCGCCAAGGCGGGATTTTTCCAGTTGGTCGAGTTTGCCGTCGAACTTTTCCAGACGTTCACGGATCGGCTGGGTGAGTTGCTCGATGGCTTGCTGGCGTTTTTCTAGGTCGGTTTGTGCGCCTTGTTGGAAACGCTGCAGGTTTTCCCGAGCCAGTTTGAGGAAGGATTCATTGTTGGATCTGAGGGCTTCGGAGGACAACACCTTGAACGCATCGGCCAGCTTGCTGCGGGCATCTTCGAGTAAGGTCAGTTTTTCCTTGCTGGCCTTTTGCTCCTGAATGAGCCGTTCTTGCAGCTCAGCGTTTGTGGATCGCGAAGTACTGTGCTCATTGCGCAGTTTTTCAAGTTGCTGCTGGGTTTGCAGCAAATTTTGGCGAAGTTCGGTGAGGCGGCTTTCGAGATTGTGGTGGCTGGTGTCAAGCTCGGCCTCACGGCGTCGCAACGGGCCGATTTCAGTCGCCTGGCTCACCAACTTGTCGCGGACCTCGCTGACTTGTTGCTCGGCCTGACTCAAACGTTGGACCAGATTCAGGCTGTGAACCCGCAGCCATAGCCAGGCCAGCAGGAAGCCGAGTACTAGAGCCAAGACCAGGCCAAGTAGGGCGAATGGGGTGACCGGCATAATTTGCGTCCTCGCATGGGGGAAATCCCTGATTACCCATCCAGTTTCTCAAACAGGTGTCGCAGATGTGGCGATAGACCGGTATGAGTTCAGGTAAGGGGGATTGAATGCCTCATGGGCTTCGATTGCAAATGATTTGGTATAAGTTGTAAGCGTTGAGGTCACCGTCAACGCTTTATTTAAGTCGGCCATGTACGGAACACACTCTGGCGGGCAAGCGGCCTACGCTCCCAGCGTCATACGCTAACCGGTCTCGCCGTAACGACTCGACCGCACACCCTAGATCCCGGGTCGCTGCCCGGGATGACGAGCCGTTTGTGGCGCCCGCCCCTATTCTTGTCATGCCTGCGTAGGCAGAAACCCAGTGATGAAGACCACGATTAAACAATAACCCGGACTCTCAGGGGCCAGTCCAGTACGGCACTCCAAAGATCACGACTTTTTTTTAAGCATCCGGCGGCATTCTTCAAACTCCTCGCTATCGATTTCGCCACGCGCCAGTCGTGTCTGCAGAATCTCCAAGGGACTGGGTGGGGGTCTCTCGGTGGTCTGCTCCGACTGTGACCGTCGCTCAGGGTCGAGCCGCCGACGTAAGACCACCACCAACAGGGCAATGATTGCCCCCCAAAAAACCACCATCAGAGTCATTCCCACGATGCTCCAACCTCCAAAAAAACCTGCTACATGATTACCGAAACCCATCATGGCTGTGCCCCGCCAACCGAGTCGGCCCAAGTCGTCCGGTATGTTGTTTGATTACCACGGGAGGTCATCACCGTGCTCCGTTGGCTGATACGACGTTTTCTGATCAGGATGGCAATTAGAACTGGTGCAGCTTGATCATGGATTGCAGCCATCCCGGGAACCTCTCACAATTTGCTGCGCGAACCGATTGTGGTGTCATGTGCTCGTCCACTCCTTGCCTATCTACTTGATATGTCTCGTTGTTTACTCCGCAACTCCTGACACTCGGCCCGCTCATGACGGTTTTGAAAGGTCTCCATACCTTACTCCACAGTCGGGAAACAAGTTGGCTCCGAAATACAGATGTAAGCCTATCGTAATGATGACAAGAAGGTGAATTGCCACAGCCTGGAGGGTAAGTTTTGATTGCATGGGTGCTGCCCGGCTGCTAGCGTTTAGTTCACTTATACGTTTTTAGGTCAAAGGTACTGCGTTATGAAGCAAGCATCCTTCCGGCGTATCCGAGGCCTGTCGGTCATTATTTTTGCCGGCATCCTCTTCATGGGCCTTTCGGCACAAGCCTGGGCTTGGGTCCCGACCTTGCCCAAGGGTACCCAAGGGCCGGCCAGCTGGTATCAGAATGGCAAAGATGGGCGCTACTTTGTTCCCGTGGTCAAGGGCCGTATCTCCAAGCCCGTCACCGGTCTGGTCACGACCGATGCGAACTGCATGCCGGACGCGCAGGGACTTAGTCACTGCTTCAACAACATCCGGTTGTCATCCGGCGAACTCATCACCGTCCAGAACACTCATAAGATGAGCATCCATCGTTGCTTGCGGCCGGGTGAGTATGTGAAGGTGCAGCCCAACGGCAGCCAGACCTGGGCGATCGTGCAGACCGCACTAGGACGTTGAGCTAGCCTGGGGGGCTCCGCTGAGGTGAATCTGACTATGACCGGTTGGTATCGACCCTAAGAGCCTGCCGGATTTGAAAGGTCGTAGCGAAGCGGAACGCTATCGGGAGTACATCGCCCTGGATTTCACTTCGTTGTATCCAAGCTAGGCAAGGCAATAAGCTGCAACATAGCCATCAAGCTGCGCAGTAGGTTTACAAAGAGGCCCTCGGGTAGGTTGCCCGTGCCACGATCGATACGTTTCATGGCTTAGTGATAAACCAGTGCAACCACCATGCCGGCCCACAACAATAGGCCCACCCAGTTGTTCTGCCGGAACGCGGCCAGACAAGCCGCAGGCTCGCGTTTGCGGGTCGTCCATTGCTGCAGTCCGAACAGAACACTGCTGCCCAGCAATCCCAGCCAGTAGGGCCAGCTGAGCCCGGCGCGGTGCCCGACCAGGGCCATGGTCAGTACGAAGCTAACCATCAACACACCCAGAATCATGCGGTCATCCTCACCAAACAGGATGGCGGTCGATTTAGCCCCGGCGCGGATATCATCTTCGCGATCGACCATCGCATATTCGGTGTCGTAGATGGTGCTCCACAGCACATTACCCAAAAACAGCAACCAGGCCAGTGGCGGTAGCTTCTGACTGACCGCCGCAAAGGCCATCGGAATGCTCCAGCCAAAGGTAGCACCCAGCACAACTTGGGGTAATTGGGTATAGCGCTTGCTAAATGGATACAGGGTGGCTAGCGCCGCACCGACAAAGGCCAGCTTGACAGTCATGGCATTGGTCAACAACACCAGGCCAAAAGCCAGCAACAGCAGCACTGCAAACAGCAGTAAAGCCTCGTGGGGCCGCACCCGGCCGCAGGCGATCGGTCGTCCGGCGGTGCGGGCAACCTGTGGATCGAGATGGCGGTCGGCGTAGTCGTTCATCACGCAACCGGCGGAGCGCATCAAAAATACGCCTACGGTAAAGATTACGAAAATTCCCAAGGGCGGAAATCCGCCCGCCGCTAACCATAGTGCCCACCAGGTTGGCCACAGCAACAACAGCGCCCCGATGGGGCGATCCATGCGGGTCAGCACCAGATAGTCAAGCACCTTCTCGCGCAGTTGCGGCGGCAGATGCGAGGTCAGCCATTCGATCACCCGTACCGATCGACGCGAGGCATCGGCCGGTCGGGGTGCGCAGGAAGGTTGCGGAGTATGCGATGCCGGGTGCATTTGATAGGGCCGGCGGTGCGGAGGATTGGATTGGGCCATACCCAAAGTGTAGCGGCGTATTGGTCGCTGGTGCAGGGCATACCAGGAAAACTTGGCCGGTTTGCCTTAGCCTAAGAGGCTTGTCGGACTTGGGAAGAATCTACCACGGCAATTTGCAGCAGATGATGCGCGCCTCCCTTCTTGTCATTCCCACGGAGGCGGAAATCCACTCAGCCCGGAGCACAGTTGAAGTCCGCTCGGGCGCTACCGCCAGCACCTGGATCCCGGGTCTGCGCTACGCGTCGCCCGGGATGACGGCAATTGGGAAGGTGGCACCCGGGATGACGAGGCTACTTGCGGTGCCCACAGCCCTTCTCGTCATCCCCGCTCAGGTAGAGATCAACGTACGCACATTCCCCCTTCTTGTCATTCCGCGTAGGCGGGAATCCAGCAATGTCAAACCCGGGCACGCCGAGTGGGGCTTTTATCCAAACGGTTCCGTAGCCATACCCACTAAGGCCGCCCGGGCGGCACTGATTGCGGCGCCACGATCCAAACTGTGACCCTGAGCGGAGAGAATATTTTCCAGCGCGCTGAGTAGGATACAGACATTGCGCGGGTTGCTAGCCTGACCCATTAGGCCGATACGCCAGATTTTGCCGGCCAGGGGGCCGAGGCCGGCACCAATTTCAATACTGTAGTCGTTGAGCAGGGCATCACGTACAGCGGCTTCGTTCACACCCTCGGGCACCCTCACGGCATTGAGCTGCGGTAGGCGATGCGCAGGCTCGACCAGTAAGGTTAAGCCCATGGCCTCGAGTCCGTCACGTAACGCTTCGTAATTGCGCTGATGGCGAGCCCAAGCATTTTCGATACCTTCTTCCTGTAGCATGACCAGCGCTTCATGCAAGCCATAAAGCGCATTGATGGGGGCCGTGTGATGATAGGTACGTTTGGTGCCTGTGCCCCAATAGCCCATGATCAGATTGAGGTCGAGAAACCAACTCTGCACCTTGTGGGTACGCTTACGAATACGTTCGACGGCCGCTGCATTGAAGCTCACCGGTGACAGTCCTGGGGTGCACGACAGGCATTTCTGGCTGCCTGCATACACCGCATCAATCCCCCACTTGTCGACTTCGACCGGAGTGCCAGCGAGCGCAGTGACCGCATCGACAATGGCGAGACAATCATGACGGTGTGCAACCTCGACCAGTGTGCGGCTGTCGGACTCCACGCCGGTGGAGGTTTCGGCCTGCACGAAAGCGACAGTACGTACTCCGGGATGAGCCTTGAGGGTGTCCTCAAGCCGGTTCGGGTTGACCGGTTGGCCCCAGGCATCTTCCACCATGATGGGGATCGCGCCACAACGCTCGACATTTTCTTTCATGCGTCCACCGAACACGCCATTCTGACAAACGATGACCTGATCTCCCGCTTCGACCAAGTTGACGAAGGCCGTTTCCATGCCTGCAGAACCCGGGGCAGATACTGGCAAAGTAAGCGCATTCTGCGTCCGAAAGGCATACTGAAGCATGCCCTTGAGTTCATCCATCATGGCCACAAACAGTGGATCGAGATGGCCGATAGTGGGGCGGGCCATGGCCTCAAGTACCCGTGGGCTGACATCGGACGGCCCCGGCCCAAGCAGGGTACGCTGCGGCGGATGGAAACTTTTCGGCATAGATGACTCCCGCTCAATCTGCTGAATGAATGCCCTGCCTATACGGGTCGTACTGATTCAACACGGCAGTTTTTGCCCATGTACAACAACAACCCGCCGGCATGGGTGGACAGTCACTACGACACTACTTGAGGTGAGTGGACGAATTGGCTGCCGTCGAACCGGATGAGTACCTTGCAAACCAACGCCCCGTTATGGCGGAGCGCTACAGGTAATTTGAGTTAACTACTGAATCAGACTGCGAACGCCGCGCGCATCTTTTTCATGGCCACCGATTCAATCTGCCGAATCCGCTCAGCAGAAACCCCGTACTCGTTGGCCAGCTCCTGCAAAGTAAGCTTACCCTCATCGCTGAGCCAGCGCCGGCGAATGATGTCTTGCGAGCGTTTATCCAGGCCTTCCAGGGCCGCAGTCAGCGACCGGCTGTTGCGTGATTCTTCATCCTCATCCGCAACCCTATCGTAGGGGTCGGATTGATGATCCATGAGGAAGGCTACCGGTGCCGGTGGAGTATCGGCGTCGGAATCCGCCGGCTGGTCAAATGCCACATCGTAATTGCTGAGCCGGGCCTCCATTTCTAGAACCGTGGCTTCGGGCACTCCCAGGTCTTTGGCGACCTGACTGACTTCCTTGGCGTTGAGCCAGCCCAGGCGTTTCTTGGACTTGCGCAGGTTGAAGAACAGCTTGCGCTGGGCCTTGGTGGTGGCCACTTTGACGATACGCCAATTGCGTAAAATGTACTCGTGCATTTCGGCACGAATCCAGTGCACGGCAAAACTAACCAAGCGCACCCCCATATCGGGATTGAACCGCTTAACGGCCTTCATCAGACCGATGTTGCCTTCCTGTACCAAGTCAGACAGAGCCAGTCCGTAGCCGGCATACCCCCGGGCGACATGCACCACAAACCGCAGATGCGACAGCACCAGACTACGGGCCGCCTGTAGGTCATCCTGATCACGATAGCGGCGGGCAAGTTCCTGCTCTTCTTCAACGCTGAGCATCGGAATCCGATGTACGGCCCCGATGTAAGCATCCAGACTGCCGGCCAGGCTAGGAATAGGAAGATTACGAACAGTTAGTGCTTGAGACATGGTTACCTCGCTGTGTCAAAGCTAATTTAGCACTCTTCTTATTAGAGTGCTAACAACCGACAAAGTTTCCGTCAAAAACATCGACCACATACTATAGCTATTACCGGCAACTTTCTGGACACAGACTGAACAGGTGTCGCGAGTACCCAGGAGGCGGGACGGCCGGCTTGCCGAGTTTATTAAGCGGCTCAGGGGATTCAGGTGCACGGTACCCGTTGTCGGCGATAACGCCGAATCAAAGTATTGGTAGAGCTATCGTGGTTAAGTTCCGGATCTTCCCCACTGGCAATTTCAGCGGCAGTACGCTTAGCTAACGCTTTGCCCAGTTCCACTCCCCACTGGTCGAACGAATCGATGTTCCAGATGATCCCCTGCACAAACACGCTGTGCTCGTATAACGCGACCAGAGCGCCAAGAGTATAGGGATCAAGTCGCGCAGCGAGCAGGGTAGTACTCGGTCGGTTACCCTCGAAGGTGCGGTGCGGCACCTGCGCCACCGGGGTGCCTTCGGCTTTCACTTGGTCAGCACTCTTGCCAAACGCCAAGGCCTCGCTCTGAGCGAACAAATTGGCCATCAGCAGATCGTGCTGATCACCACCGTGCTGGTCGGGCATGGGATTGAGCGCCTGGCAGAAGCCGATGAAGTCACAGGGGATCAGTCGGGTGCCCTGATGGATCAGCTGATAAAATGAATGCTGGCCATTGGTACCTGGCTCACCCCAGTAGATCGGCCCGGTAGCACAATGCACCCGGGCGCCGTTGAGGGTGACATGCTTGCCGTTGCTCTCCATCGTCAACTGCTGCAGATACGCCGGAAAGCGCTTGAGGTATTGCTCGTAAGGCAGCACGGCCACGGTCGAGGCGCCCAGAAAATTGGCGTTCCAGATTGCCAGCAGCCCCATCAAAACCGGTAGGTTGCGGTGCAGTGGCGTAGTGCGGAAATGCTCATCCATAGCATAAAAACCAGCTAGCATCGACCGAAAGTGGTCTGCCCCGACCGCTAGCATGGTCGACAAACCGATCGCTGAATCCATGGAGTAGCGGCCGCCAACCCAATCCCAGAATCCGAACATCTGGGCCGTATCGATGCCGAACTCTGCCACTCCGTCCGCATTAGTCGAGACGGCGACGAAGTGTTTGGCAACCACCCGGCGGTCAGCAACGTTGGCATCACCCAGCGCCTGCAGGCACCAGTCTCGGGCAGCGTGGGCATTGGTTAGGGTTTCCAGCGTGCTGAAGGTCTTCGAGCACACGATAAACAAGGTCTCGGCCGGATCAAGATCACGCGTGGCCTCAACGAAATCCGTACTGTCCACATTGGACACAAAACGAAACCTTAGATCGCGCCGGCTGTAAGCCCGTAGCGCCTCGTAAGCCATCACCGGGCCCAGATCGGAACCACCTATACCAATATTGATCACGTTGCGTACCCGCTTGCCGGTATGGCCGGTCCAGGCCCCGCTGCGCACACTTTCGGCAAATATTGCCATACGCTCAAGTACTGCCTGTACATCCGGCACAATGTTGCGACCATCGACGCAAAATTGCGCGTCGGCGGGGGCTCGCAACGCCACGTGCAACACCGCACGATCCTCAGTGGTGTTGATTTTGTCGCCGTGAAACATGGCCGCGATGCGTTCCTCCAGACTGCAGGCGCCAGCCAGTTCCAGCAACAGGCGCAAGGTTTCGTCAGTAACGCGTTGCTTGGAATAATCGAGATACAGACCGGCCGCCTCAGCCTGCAGGCGTTCGCCCCGTAAGGGATCAGCAGCAAATAATTCACTCAAGTGCCGGGGGCCGAGTTGCTCGGCATGTGCCTGCAATGCGTGCCATTGCGAGCGCCAGACTAAGGCAACGGAAGACGGGATCGATAGGGATGAATTCATGACAATACTCGCTGTTGCTGCCGTGGGTGAAGACTCAATAAACGTTACGCTTTGGTCAGACTCGCTATAGCTGTCAACGGCACGCCGAGCCGGGGGTGAAATCTACGGCACTCTGCAGGATGCGAAGTGAACACAAACTTTGAGGGAGGGCTGTGTGACTATGCATTCGGTCTGGATCGACGGCAGTCGCTTGCCACCAGTCTGGATGATGATGACACGTACATGTTTAATCATACTATTGGCCGTACAGTCTTGAGCACCATCCGGTTCAAGCCCTGGTCCTGGCCAATGCCATACTGTTACGATTTCAGATCGAAGTACGGTCTTGTTTCCTACTATTACCAGGATAATCTCTTGGCAGCTATGCAACCCAGCACCCACTTATCAGAAGTTCGCTACGAAATCCGCGGCCCGCTGGCCCGACGGGCCCGTGAGCTTGAGGTTCAAGGGCACGACATCGTACATATCAACATCGGCAACCCCGGCCGCTTCGGCTTCCGTGTCCCCGCGCATTTGCTTGCCGCCATGACCAAGCATCTACCCTACAGCGACGCCTACTGTCAGGAACAGGGCATTGAAGAAGCTCGCACGGCAGTGGCGGCGCAACAGCTTGCACGGGGCGCCAGCGGGGTGGCCGTGGATCGTATTTTCATCGGCAATGGGGTCAGTGAACTGATTGACATCGCCTTACGCGCCCTACTCGATACCGGCGACGAGGTGCTGCTACCCAGCCCGGATTATCCGTTGTGGAGCGCGGCAACGCTACTCAACGGGGGCCAGCCACGTTACTACGGCTGCCCGGCAGCGCAAGCCCACTTGCCCGACAGCGACGAGATGGCTGCCCTGATTACCCCCCGTACCCGAGCGATTATTCTGATCAATCCGAACAATCCCACCGGGGCCGTCTATCCCCACGCATTGCTTAAGAAGATCGTGGCCCTGGCCGAACACCACGGTCTGCTGTTGCTCTGCGACGAGATTTACGACGGCATCACCTACGACGAACACCGCTTTGAACCGCTCGCACCCCTGGCGGGTGAGGTGCCCTGCCTCAGCTTCAACGGGTTGTCCAAGGTGCACCGGGCCTGTGGTTTCCGGGTCGGCTGGATGAGTCTTACCGGTAACCCGCAGCGTACCGCCGCCTACCGCGATGCCTTGCAATTGCTGGCAGCCTTGCGCCTGTGTGCCAATGTACCCGCACAGTGGGCCGTGAAACCCGCTCTTGAAGGGCCTGCCACTATCAATGACCTAGTCCGCCCCGGTGGTCGTCTGCATGAAGCCCGGCGGGCGGTGATCAACAGCGTCGAGTCCAGTGAATTTCTGCAATTGATCGCTCCACAGGGGTCTCTGTACGCTTTCCCCTCGGTTCGCTCCGAGGTGTTTCCGGAATTTGATGACAAACCGTACACTGCACACCGTCCAAAGCCAGAGGGTCCGTCTCCATATCGGCAATAGAATAGAGCGCCTGCCCGTCATAATGGGCATTTTCGTTTCCTGTGGGCGTATGGCAGCGCGTACATACGTTTTCCAATTCGGCTTTGTGATCCGGATTTACAAGTCCTTCGTGGCTTACTTTGGCACGCCAAAAAGGATCACGTGCCGCATTAGCCATCATGGTAGAACGCCAGTCGTTGACGATACTCACCGACTTACCGGCTGCATCCACTTGCCGGGCATGACATTGCTGGCACACCCCCGAACCGGCAAACAAACTGTTGGTAGCGGTTGGTAACTCCCCCTGAATGTTTTGGTAAACTTCCACAGAAAAGGGAAGAACCGGATGTGTTTGGGGCAGGATTTTTTGTTCCCTTTCGGGATGGGAAGCGTAAAGCATGAGGGATAGAAGAAGTATCCCACTTGTAAGGAATAAACTTTTCCGTTTCATAAGCAGTTGATTTTAAGTTAAACAATTATCAGTAGTAGCCACCACCACGTGTTTCGTGTATTTTCATTCCACAATAGTTTGGCGAGGCAATCTTTTCAAGGGTTTTTAGCCAAGTGTAAATATACACTTTTTTTAATAACTTAAAATTTCGGAGAAGATGTATATAATATTATCTTGATTGACA
>CAJXGK010000014.1 GCA_913053815.1 uncultured Rhodanobacteraceae bacterium | reverse complement strand
CCCGCTATGGCCTAAAAGCTCAAGACCCGAGCATCCGGCGCCGGGGGTCGACGGGCCGTCTCGTATAGAAAATTATTCACGCAAAACAGTCTCTGGACAAAACGGTCCAAACCGCGTGCAGCACTACACTAGGCATAGTCGCTTAGTGATGGGGAGGTTCCCGACAGTACCGCTCGCATCAGTTCACCGCATAGAAGCGGTGACTGCCGATGACCGCCAGTGGAGCTTCATCTTGTGCCCAGCGGGGTGGGGCGATGGATGTGGCATAGAAACTGTTGGCCCCGGGAACGACGTACGTTCGCTCACTGCTCGGCAGGCTCCAGTTGACTAGGGCTTTTCCGGCAATATTCCAGGCACGTTTCCATGCCACCAAGTTGTTCAGAGAGGTACTGGGTGGAACCAAGGTCGGCGCGAATTGTTTAGGGGCGTTGACCACCGAACAGACATTATCGCCCCATAGTCCGGAGGCACGCCGCCGCATGGCCACCTCGGCGACGGCCTTTTGTCCCAGTACTGGTTGGCCACGGGCCTCAAGGTATACCGTGGTAGCCAAACAGGTCTGGTTGGATAAATGGGGTGGCATGATCGCTGCCAACCACATGAGCCAAGCTAGATGCATGAATATAGACTCCTCGTGGGTGACCAATACGGCACCGGCCGGGGAGAGAATCCCAGCACTGTCTGGGACTCCCAAAATATACGGCCAATTCGTTGCGAGGCCGCGTAAAAAAAGTAAGTAGCGGCATCGGGGGGGCTGCTACACGAATTTCGGCGCCTGGCGCGGCGCCCGAGTATCGGCTGGTATAAACCGCTACTCCTGGATTCGGTCTGGCGCGCATGATCCGGAACCTCCGCTTCTGCGTGCCTACTCAGTGGCCACCGGTTCGTCAACCACCCATCAGACATGTAAAAGGTAAGGTCAATGGTCACCTAATGCAAGCTGGGGGGTAGTTTTCATTCATCTTTGTAAAAAAATGTTTCACAAATCATTTAAGGAGTAAATCGCTCAAGCAGCTCGATCCCGGCAGTCAGAACGGAGGGGTCGAGTGATTGGTGCACGACGGCGAGTACTTCAAAACCCCTTTCGGAAGTGACACGGTCAAGGATCTTCAGCGGGTAAGTGTGCGGCACTTCAAGCGTTTGCCCGGGCCTTACAGGGTTAGCCATGCGCAGGCGGGCCAGACCATATTTGTGTCCACCTTGGAAGTGCAGACGAGCCGCCACTTCTTGGCCTGGGAAACAGCCTTTGTCGAATCGGACCGCCGAGAGATGTTCGAGACCCAGCGCGGGGGGCAATAGCCTATCCAGAAAGTTGTCGGGAATGCGTGGCCAACCCCGGCGTATCTCTTCACGTCGGGCCCGTTGCCCAATGTCGTCGCTAGGGGTTAGGGATGTGCTCTGTGCTGCCAGCCTCCAGCTATGCGTACCCATCCCGAAAACCAGTCCATCGCTAGGGGTTTCAAGCTGCCCTTCGGGTAACGCAGCGTCGAGAGTATACCTTCGTAAACTGGCCTGAATAACTACTCTTGCGCGCATCACAAAGAGCTGCAGCGCCCGTCCCAGCCGTTCAGCACTGCCCCCGCGAAGCAAGGCGTGATAATGCCCATCTGGGCCATGGCCAAGTTGCAGTAGTGCCCGAACGCGTCCTTGTGCATTCAGCCAGGCACTCCACTGCCAGCGACCGGGCGGGAGCTCGTGTACCGATGAACTGAGTTGGGCATGCAAAAAATCAGCGGCGTCGGAGCCGCTGATATACAGCGTCTCGCCGGGCCGCGATATCAGGGTTGCTTCAGGCTTGGAAATGTTCATACGTCCCTTGATGCTGGGTGGGATCAAGTATTACCCTTATAAGGTTCGAAACCCACGAGGATGCCATGTCTGCCCAAGCTGACACTGAGAAAAGCTCTGCTGAACAACAGGAGAATACTCGGACTGAGCGGCAGACCAGGCAACCGGCGAAGGCAGTAGAACCCAGACAGCGACTCGACCCGACTCGCTATGGCGACTGGGAAAAGAATGGCCGCTGCATCGATTTCTGATGCCGATATCCGGCAGAAAAATAATCGAAGCTGCGGTGTGACAACCTCCGAGCATCTGCAAGGATCTTCCTCTCATGGAACCAACACCACGTCCGCTTTCACCGCACCTGGGTATCTACCGATGGCAGGTGCAGATGGTTACGTCAATTCTGCATCGGGCTACCGGTATCGCACTGGTATTCGGCAGTCTGGTAGTCCTGGCCGGGCTGTTTGCTCTGGCTATGGGTGAAACGAGTTATACCGTCTTTCAACACTTTGCCGCTTCACCGCTGGGTCTGATTTTACTGCTTGGCTGGACCTGGGCGCTGGCTTTTCATGCCTGCAATGGTTTGCGTCACCTATTTCAGGACGCCGGGCTTGGCTATGCAACCGCTGTATTTGTGCGCAATGGCTGGTTGGTCATTATTGCCAGTCTGGTGCTGACCATCCTGATTTGGGCCTGGGTTATCTTTGGAGGTGCGCTATGAACGATCTGCGTACCCCTCTGGCGCGAGCCCACGGTCTCGGCTCGGCCCGGGAAGGCATGCGCCCATGGTGGCTGCAGCGCTTGACTGCGGTAGCTTTGTTGCTGTTGGGAACCTGGTTTGTCGTCAGTGTCTTGCTACTGTTGCGATCCGGGTATGTCGCGGCCCATCTGATGCTGGCCGATCCACTGAATGCCATACTAATGATCGCCTTCACCACTGTTTTGTTTTGGCATGCGCAACTCGGAATGCAGGTGATCATTGAGGACTATGTGCCTACGCGCTGGCTGGAAATCATGTTGCAGGTACTGGTTCGTTTTCTCGCCGTGCTCGGTGCCTTGGCCTGTGCCGTGGCGGTGCTGCGCATCGCTTTGGGATACTGAAAAATGGAAAGCTACAAGATTCAACAACATAAGTTCGATGTGGTAGTGGTCGGTGCAGGTGGGGCCGGCTTGCGGGCCACCTTTGGAATGGCTGAGAAAGGTCTGCAAACGGCCTGCATCACCAAGGTCTTTCCAACCCGCTCACATACGGTGGCGGCACAGGGCGGTATTGCTGCGGCGCTGGGTAATATGGGTGAGGATGACTGGCGTTTTCACTTCTACGACACCATCAAGGGCTCCGACTGGCTGGCTGATCAGGATGCCGTTGAATTCATGTGTCGTGAGGCGCTCAATGCTATTCCGGAACTAGAACATTACGGGGTGCCTTTTTCCCGCACCGAGGACGGACACATCTATCAGCGGCCTTTCGGTGGCATGACCACGCATTATGGTGAAGGCACCGCCCAGCGCACCTGTGCGGCGGCCGACCGGACCGGTCACGCCCTATTGCATACGCTCTACCAGCAGGCCTTGAAGCATCAGGCCCAGTTTTTTATCGAATATTTTGCCACCGACCTGATTTTTGATGAGGAAGGCGTGTGTCGCGGCGTGCTGGCCCTGGACCTGAATGAGGGAACCCTGCACTTTTTCCGTGGTCAGTCGGTGGTGCTTGCCACCGGTGGTTATGGTCGTGCCTACTTCAGCTGTACCGGTGCTCATACCTGCACCGGGGACGGCGGCGGGATGGTTTTACGAGCCGGCTTGGCGTTACAGGATATGGAATTCGTGCAATTTCATCCAACCGGAATCTATGGTGCGGGTTGCCTGATTACCGAAGGCGTGCGTGGTGAAGGGGGGTATCTGACCAACTCCAAAGGCGAGCGCTTCATGGAGCGGTATGCACCCCATGCCAAGGATCTGGCTTCACGCGATGTAGTCAGTCGAGCCATGACCATAGAAATGCGGGAAGGTCGTGGCTTGGGAGAACATCAGGACCATCTGCACCTCAACCTGATGCATCTCGGTACCGATGTGATCCACGAACGCTTACCAGGTATTACCGAAACCGCACGGATTTTCTCCGGGGTGGATGTAAGTAAACAGCCTATCCCGGTACTGCCGACTGTGCATTACGATATGGGTGGCATTCCTACTAATCTCTTTGGTGAAGTGGTGCAGAGGAAGGGCGACAATCCGGATTCTGTCGTCCCTGGCCTTTTCGCCATTGGCGAGGCGGCCTGTGTGTCGGTCCATGGCGGTAACCGGCTGGGTTCCAACTCGCTATTGGACATTGTGGTGTTTGGTCGTTCTGCCGCCAAGCGTTGTGCTGAACTCATTCAGCCTGGTGCATCGCACAAGGATCTTCCGAACAGCGTGCTCGATCAGGCCTTGCAGCGTTTCGATACCGTTCGCTACGCCAAGGGGGACACCCCGACCGCCCAGATACGCCTGGCAATGCAACGTACCATGCAGCGCGATGCCGCGGTGTTTCGCACCGAGAAAACCCTCAAAGAGGGTTGTGGAAATATTCACAAGGTATTTTCCAGTTTTGAGGATGTCCATGTCACCGATCGCTCGTTGGTGTGGAACTCTGATTTGGTGGAAACTCTGGAACTGGCCAATCTGCTGCCCCAGGCCGTCGCCACCATGTATTCCGCAGAGCAGCGTACCGAGAGTCGTGGCGCGCATGCGCGTGAGGATTTTCCTGACCGTGACGATACCAACTGGCTCAAGCACACCTTGGTCAAGGTTGATGCGGTAGGTGCGGCGGCGTTTGATTCCCGTCCTGTACATATGCACACGATGACCGATGAGGTTGACGTTGTGCCGCTGAAGAAACGCGTTTACTAAGCCAAATTGCCGATCGCGACACTATGCATACGGAGTGAACCATGGCCGAGTTTTCCCTACCCAAGAATTCCAAGGTTATTCCGGGCAAGCACTATCCCGCCAAGCCCGGCGCCAAGAATCCCCGCACGTTCCGCATTTATCGATGGAATCCCGACGACGGCCAGAACCCGCGTATGGATAGCTATGAGGTGGATGTCTCGAATTGCTCAATGGTTCTGGATGTACTGCTCAAGATCAAAAATGAGATCGACCCAAGCCTGACCTTGCGACGCTCCTGCCGTGAGGGGATTTGCGGATCCTGTGCCATGAATATCGATGGAACCAATACCCTGGCTTGCCTCAAGGGTCTCGATGAATGTGGTCGTGGGATCATCAGTATCTACCCTTTGCCGCATATGCCGGTGGTCAAGGATCTGGTGCCCGATCTGACCCATTTTTACGCCCAGCACGCCTCAATACATCCGTGGATTCGTACCCAGTCACCGCCGCCAGCGGATCGTGAGCGTTTGCAGTCTCCGGAAGAGCGCAAGAAACTCGATGGCCTGTATGAGTGTATTTTGTGCGCCTGCTGCACTACCAGCTGTCCGAACTACTGGTGGAACGGAGATCGTTATCTGGGACCGGCCGTGTTGCTTCAGGCCTATCGGTGGATCGTCGATAGTCGTGATGAAGATACCGGTGCCCGCCTGGACGAACTGGAAGATCCGTTTCGCCTGTATCGATGCCACACCATCCTGAACTGTACGCGTACCTGCCCGAAAGGACTGAATCCAGCCAAGGCTATTGCGGAAATCAAGAAGCTGATCCTCGAGCGGCGGACCTGATGCGGAATTCTCGAAGGATTGCTGTAGCAGCACAGTAGCCATGCACGAGTTCGCTCTGAATTCCCCTGGGGCTATTACGCTATGACTGACCAAGAATCCATTCCAGCCCTGGGTCGTTTGCGCTGGCGGTGTCGGCGTGGAACCAGCGAACTGGATACTTTACTTGGTGATTGGCTGGAACAGGACTACCCAGGTTCCAGCCACGCTAAAAAGAGCGCTTTCTCGGAGTTGCTTGAGGTTCAGGATCCGGATTTATGGGATTGGCTGGTCGGGCGTAGCCGCCCCCCGCGTACCGATTGGAAGGAACTTATTGATGCCATCCGCGCCCACCATTCGCTTTGAGGTCAGGCGTTCACCAAGTTTGCTGGTTGCCCATCTGCTGTTGAGCCTACTGGCCGTCGTGGCGGTGTGGTTGGGGATGTTTGGTCAGGCGACGGCGCGTACCCTATTGCTTGTTGCCATTGTTGTGGTATGGGCGATCGGCGTATGGCGATTGTGGCATCCGCGATTACGCTACGTGCACATTGGTGCCGATGGAGTACGGCTACAGTTGGCTTCAGGCGAGACCGTAGAGGCCCAGTTTTTGGGGGGGCGGGCCATGGGTCCGATTGTGATGCTCGAACTCGTCTGGACACATCCGCGGCGTAGTCAGACGATGTTATGGCTGTTGCCGGACAATGCCGATGCCGATACCCGGCGGCACTTGCGTATGCTGTTGTCAGCCCACGATTACAGCACTTAACGTAACCCACCGCTTGTTTCAAGCCTTAAATCTGGGCAAGCTGCGTTGTAGCTGCCACCCTTTCCGTCACATAGCCAGCTTTTCATGTTCCGACCTTTGAGCCTGTTTATCGGATTACGTTATACGCGCGCCAAGCGGCGCAATCACTTTATTTCGTTCATTTCACTCATATCAATTCTGGGTATTGTTATCGGGGTGACCGCGCTGATCACGGTGATCTCGGTGATGAACGGCTTCGATCATGAATTGCGTAGCCGGATCCTGGGCATGGTGGCCGAGACCACGGTTTCCGGAGTCGATGGACCGGTACATGACTGGCAGCATGCTGTTTCGGTAGCCAATCGTCTGCCCCATGTCATGGCCTCCGCACCCTATGTTGAGCATGGTGCGTATCTGAAAGGGCGGCGGGCAGCAGGGGCTGCGGTACGCGGGGTTGTACCGGTTCTCGAAAGTAAGGTTTCTGATATTGCCCAGAAGATGGTGCAGGGACGTTTTGACAGTCTCACTCCCGGCAGCTGGAACATCATTCTAGGGCGTGATTTGGCCTTGCGGCTGGGCGTCGGCTTGGGTGACAAGGTGGTGCTGTTTGTCCCGGATGTAAGCATCACTCCCATTGGCGCTATGCCCCGGCTTCGCCAATTCACCGTTTCGGGCATTTTTGAAGCCGGTATGGAACAGTACGACTCAGGTTTGGCAGAGATCAACATGCGCGATGCCGAGCGCCTCTATCGGCAGTCCGGCCCCACCGGTATCCGTCTGAAACTGGACAACCCCTTTCGCGCTTACAGCGTGGGTCGTGAACTGGCGGGGCAGCTCGGTGGCATGTATGCCGTGAGCACGTGGTTGGAAAGTTATTCCAACTTCTTCAAGGCTGTGGCCATGGAGAAGAAGGTTATGTTCATTATTTTGTCGCTGATTATCGCCGTGGCCGCGTTTAATCTGGTTTCTACCCTGGTCATGCTGGTGACCGACAAGCAGGCTGATATTGCTATCTTGCGTACTCTGGGGGCGGCACCGCGTATGGTCATGGGGGTGTTTATGGTCCAGGGCCTGATCAGCGGGGTGATCGGTACCGGCCTGGGGATGCTGTCGGGGGTACTGTTGTCGATCAATCTGCCGGAGATTGTGGACTGGATCCAACGCGTGTTCCATATCCAGTTCCTGTCGCCCAGTGTTTATTACATCAGTAATCTGCCCTCACGTTTGGAGTGGCGCGATGTCGGTTGGATTGGTGCCATGTCTTTGGTGCTGTCGCTGCTGGCGACCATCTATCCTGCCTGGCGTGCTGCACGGACCCAGCCGGCCCAGGCCCTGCGCTACGAATAGGACAATATGGCTATCCCTACGCAACCCGATAACCCAGCAACACCACTTATGGCGGAGTCGGGGCCGGTCCTGTGCGCTCGCCAGGTGACCAAAACTTACCAAGAGGGCAAGCTGTCTACCGAGGTATTGCGGGGTATTAATCTGCAGGTCCGGCGTGGTGAGACCCTGGCGATCATTGGGGCATCCGGTGCGGGCAAGAGTACCCTGTTGCACATTCTCGGTGGTCTGGATACACCGAGTTCAGGGGAAATCGAAGTTGAGGGGCAGCCGTTCTCGAGCTTGACTGATGCCGGACGGGGTTATGTCCGTAATCGTGCCTTGGGTTTTGTGTATCAATTTCATCATTTACTGCCCGAGTTTTCGGCGCTGGAAAACGTTGCCATGCCTTTACTGATCCGGGGTACGGCTTTGTCGATGGCCCGGCAGACCGCGACAGAACTGTTGTCCCGGGTAGGTCTGCGGCATCGACTGGAGCACAAGCCGAGTGAAATGTCCGGAGGTGAGCGACAACGTTGTGCGGTTGCCCGGGCGCTGGTTACCCAGCCGGCTTGCGTACTGGGTGATGAGCCGACCGGAAACCTCGATCAACGGACGGCACACGGGGTGTATGAATTGCTGTTGGAACTCAATGCCGAGATTGGCACGGCATTGGTTTTGGCAACGCATGATACGCGTCTTGCCGAACGCATGGGTAGGGTGCTGGAAATTGAGGATGGCCGGCTCGGGATGCCAAGGCTAACCTAGCAGCGCAGCTGGAGACTGACCATGACGCAGGGACGCGCAATCATCCATTGGATTCGGAAGTCGGCTCTGGCGTTCACCGAACACTATTCTGGCGAGAGAGCGCAATTCTGGGCTGCCTGGCGCGCCTGGTTGCGGGGTTCGCGGATGTCGGGGTTCGCACCGCGTGATGCCGTGGCTTTGGGCCTGGGGGCGTTGGCGGCCTTGTGGCAGCCCGTGTTGCCCGCTACGTGGATGGTGCTGGTAATTGCTGGGTCTGGAGTCTGGCTGGCTTGGCACGGTGGCACCCGGCGGTGGTTAAGTCTGATCCTTCTCACTTTCGTTTGGACTACGCTACAGGCTGTCTCCGCGGTGCATGCGCGGTTGCCACATGGACTGGAAGGTCGAGATATTCGGGTCCAGGGACGAGTAATTAATTTGCCCAGAGATGGCCGGTTGAATACCCGTTTTGAATTTCATGTCGAACGGGCCTGGCTAGGATCGCGTTCGTTACCTCTGCATGGGGTGTTGCGCCTGGCCTGGTACGGGTCGGGTCGTGCCGCGCTACAGCCGTGTACTCGTTGGGACCTGACGGTACGTCTCAAACGCCCTCACGGAATGGTCAATCCAGGTGGCTATGATGCTGAGCGCCAGTCTGTGGTGCGTGATCTGATCGCACGGGGCTATGTACGCGATACCGCTGCGGCGCGGCGCCTGGGTATAACAAGTCTATGCGTAGACAGAATAAGAGCCAAACTTTCAGATCTGATCGCCCGGGATCTGCACTCCAATGGCCCGGTCGTGGCGCTGCTTCAGGCCGTGGCAGTAGGGGATAAGCGCGGTCTACATCAACCGCAGTGGCGCGTATTACGGGCCACCGGGGTAAGTCATCTGGTGGCCATTTCCGGTCTGCATGTGGGCTTGGTGGGTATTTTCGGTGCTCTGCTGGTGCGCTTGGTATGGTGGTGTTTTCCTGGCTTCGGTCTGCGCTGGCCACGGCGCAGAGTAGAAGCCGGTGCGGTGTTGGCAATGGCGGGTGGCTATGCAGCACTGGCCGGTTTCGGTCTGCCAACAGTGCGTGCTTTGTTGATGATTGGGGTGGCGGCGTGGGCCTTGGGTGGACGTCGGTATGTGGGCATTGGGCAGGCCCTGGGGCTGGCTTTTGCAGCCGTGGTATGGGTCGATCCATTGGCCTTGCTCGCTCCGGGAACCTGGCTGTCGTTTGTCGGGGTGGCCATGTTGATCTTCACCCTGAGTTCGCGTCGGGGGTTACGAGGATGGCTGCTGGGTCTTGGCCACGCTCAGTCGGTGATGACCTTGGGATTGCTGCCGCTGAGCATACTTTTTTTCGGCCTGGTTTCGCGGGTTGGTCTGTTGGCTAATCTTGTCGCCGTGCCGTTTATGAGTTTGGTAGTGGTGCCACTAGACCTGTCAGGTACGCTGCTGTCGTTGCTGGAACCAAGGCTCGGTGTGCCGATTCTACGGGGGACGGCATGGCTGCTGGGTGGATTATGGCATTTATTGGAATACCTGGCGGGGTGGCCTATGGCCATTTGGCAGCCCCCGGCCAGTGGTTTCTTGCCGTTCGTTCTGGCCAGTATCGGGGTGTTATGGATGTTGGCTCCCCGTGGGGTGCCGGGAAGGGTGCTGGGACTGCCGCTGCTGTTGCCTCTGCTGGTGCCCGGCATACGCAGCCCCGATTCCGGTCACTTCGATGCTTTCGTCTTCGATGTGGGGTCAGGTTTGTCGGTGCTGATTCGCACCTCGAAACATACCCTTCTTTACGATGCCGGCCCTCGCTACCCATCCGGCTATAATCTTGGGGCAAGCGTGATACTACCCAGTTTGTCCGCACTGGGTGTGCATCGGCTAGATCGACTCATGATCGATCATGGCGATATGGATCATGCCGGAGGGGCCATTCGGGTGCATGAGGCCTTCCCTCAGGCACTGCTGCTGGGCAGTGAACCACCGCGGGCCGGTGGTCTGCCTCTGCGGCTCTGCAGCGCCGGTTTGCATTGGCGTTGGGACGGAGTTGATTTCAAGGTCTTACATCCGCCTCGATCTACATCTACGCGCCACCGTGATGGTTCCTGTGTCCTACTGGTAAAAGACCGGAATATGCAGTTGCTGTTACCGGGTAATATCAGCAAGCGCGGCGAAGCCGGCTTATCCAAAACCTGGCGGGGTGCTGGCCTGCCCTTGGTACTGCTGGCGGTGCATCATGGTAGCCGTGCCTCTTCAAGCGAGAGGTTTCTGCGGGCACTGCGGCCGAGCAAGATACTAATTTCGGCGGGTTATCGAAGTCGTCATGGTCGTTCACGCTCGCCCGTGCTGGCCCGCTATCAGCAGCTTTCCATTCCCTATTGGAACACCGCTACGGATGGGGCACTGCATATTTACGAGTCGATGCAGGGGGCGAAGGTTACCACCTATCGGAAGCGCTCGAGAGCCTGGTGGAGGGAGTAACCCTAGGACTGGAGCGTGGGGTTGAACGCCCGGACTGCTATGATGCCGCCCGTCGCCCACCCCGATAGAGAGGCTGCATGTGTTGGACTTACTGATTGCGGGCGGATGGCCGATGATCCCGATTTTGCTGACTTCGGCACTCGCCTTGGCTATCATTTTGGAACGTTTCTGGACCCTACGCCGTCGTGCGGTATTGCCACCTGGTCTGGGTGAGCAGGTTCGGATCTGGGTCCACTCCAAAACCCTTGATCCTGCTCACATCAAGCTGTTGGCTCAAGGTTCCCCCTTAGGAGAACTCCTGGCGGCGGCTATCCTGATTCGCAATCAGCCCCGGGAGCTGATCAAGGAGCGGGTCGAGGATACCGGTCGTCATGTGCTGCACCGTATGGAGCTGTATCTCAGTACCTTGGGGACGATTGCCTTGGTGTCTCCCTTACTCGGATTACTGGGAACTGTGATCGGACTGATCAAGATGTTTCTAGCGGTGATGGCCCATGGGGTCGGTGATCCGGCGCGAATGGCTGGAGGGATTGGGGAAGCCCTGGTTTGTACGGCTACCGGACTGGTGGTGGCCATCCCTGCGTATGCCTTACACCGATATTTTCGCAGTCGGGTAGAAGGCTATGCGATAGAAATGGAAAAACAGGCCACGTTACTGCTTGACAATCTTTCCATACCTGCCGCGGTTCCTACGGGATCTGCCCAGGTTCTTCCCGCATCGCCGGCTAAGCTTTGAGTCTACAGTTGTGCGTATTACCAGTCGCCGTAACGAAACTGATTTCGAGATCAATGTCATTTCATTGATCGATGTACTGCTGACCTTGCTGATGTTCTTTGTATTAACGACGACTTTTGTACAGCACACACAACTTAAGGTGAGCCTTCCCGAAGCCAGTCAGGCAACGACGCAACAGGACTCGGATGCCCTGGTGATTGTGATCGACCGCAGCGGCCGTTATTACATTGACAACCAAGTTATTGAGGGTGACGGGGAGGTCGCCTTGCAACGTGCAATCCAACAGGCTGTTGGTAATAATCGCCAGCGCAAGGTGATTATTCGTGCCGATGCAAAAACTCCCAATCAGGCGGTAATAACCGCCATGGATGCCTTGGGTCGGCTCGGTTTCACCCATCTCGCTTTGGCGACCACTTCGGATCGGGGGACACCTTGATGAGCCGTGCTGTAGAGGATACTGGGGCCTGGGAGGCCTATCGCCGCTTACTGACCTATCTCAGACCCTACCGAATGCTGGCCTTTCCGGTGATATTGGCCATGGCAGTCAATGCCGCGGCCCTCTCCGCGTTTAGCTGGATCTTCAAGCCAATGATCGATGGCCTATTCGTACACCGTAACCCAGAGTTAATTTTCTGGATTCCCATCCTGATTATGCTGATTTTTCTGATTCGGGCGGTGGCCACTTTTGTTGCTAATTACGGTATGGCCTATATCGGATTTGGCGTGGTGCAGGCCTTACGTTTGGAGGTCTTCAAGCAATATTTGACACTTCCAGCCCATTTTTTCTCTGCAGAAGCCTCGGGTCACCAGATCGCCCGGGTCACCTATACCGCCGAACAGGTCGCGCATGCCACCACGGAAGCAGTGCGGGTGAGTGTTATCGATAGCCTGACGGTGATCGGGTTGTCTACCGTCATGTTTTACTACAGCTGGCGCATGACGCTGGTCCTGTTTGGCATGGTGCCGGCCATTGCCCTGGTGGTTTATATCGTCAGTCGGCGTTATCGCAGCATCACTCGCCACATCCAAAGTTCGATGGGATCGTTGACCGGGGTGGTGGGGGAGGTTGTTGCAGCCTATCGGGAGGTCCGGGTATACGGTGCGCAGAAGTACGAAGGTCGACGTTTCAAAGAGTTGGCGAGCCACAATCGGGTGTTGAACATCAAAGTCCTATCCACCAATGCCACCTCGACGTCGTTAGTTCAGATTATTGCCGCCGCCGCCATGGCCGGCATTGTGTTTGCCGCAACCCAACCGTCAATCTTGGCCACCATGACTCCTGGAATCTTCACCAGTCTGATGACGGCTATGGGGGGAATGCTGCCGTCCCTGAAGCGCTTGACTAATGTGCAGAGTGTCATGCAACGTGGAGTGAGTGCGGCACAGGATATTTTCGCTTTACTGGATAGGGAAACTGAGCACGACACCGGCACCCTGGCTGTGGAACGTGTTCGCGGGCGTATTGAGTTTCGCGGGGTCACCATGCGCTACAGCCCGGATGCAGAACCGGCCTTGAAGGAAGTACAGCTGACTTGTCGGGCCGGCCAAGTTACGGCTGTGGTAGGGCGTTCTGGTAGCGGCAAGACCACAATTGCCCATCTGATCCCACGATTTTATGAACCTGAATCAGGCCAGATCCTGATCGACGATCGGCCCCTGGCCGAGTATCGCCTTGTGGATCTACGCCGGCAGATTGCCTGGGTAGGGCAGGATGTGGTGATTTTTGACGGTACGGTTGCAGAAAACATTGCCTATGGTGAGCTGGATAGAGTTTCCGAGGCTTCCATCGAAGCCGCCGCAGAAGCCGCTAATGCAATGGTCTTCATCAGGGAGCTGCCACAGGGCCTGAAAAGCCGGGTTGGGCCTTCAGGAGCATTGCTCTCCGGTGGGGAGCGCCAGCGCATTGCCATTGCCCGCGCCCTGTTAAAGAATGCGCCTATCCTGATTCTTGATGAGGCAACCAGTGCCCTGGACACGGAATCTGAGCGTTTAATTCAGGAAGCACTGGCAAGTCTGATGCATAACCGTACTACCTTGCTGATTGCTCACCGCTTGTCCACGATCGAGAATGCCGATCACATTATTGTGCTGGATGGTGGGCGGGTCATCGAGCAAGGGAATCACGCGCAGCTTCTTTCACGCGATGGAACTTATGCCATGTTGCACCGGATGCAATTTCAAGAGGCCAGCGTGGAGTGAAGCACCGCCCATTGCCCCCGCCTCGGTACTGGTACGAGCCTTTCCCACCACCCTGGTATTCGCGCACACTGGCTTTCCTATATGGCACGCTGGTGGCCTTGCGTCAAGGCTTGTACCGAATCGGCTGGCTGCGCTGTCAGTACTTGCCGGTACCGGTTATCGTGGTTGGCAATCTTACGGCAGGTGGTAGCGGTAAGACCCCGGTGACCATGGCCTTGGTTGAGTATTTGCGGGCCGCTGGGTTTCATCCGGGGGTGGTAAGTCGTGGCTATGGGGGTACGACACGCGGCCCGATTTTGTTGGATGATGAGCACTCACCCAGTCTGGTTGGCGACGAGCCGTATCTGCTCCGCTGGCGCACCGGGGCACCGGTGGCCATCGGGGTTAGGCGCGTCGCGGCCGCAAGGTTATTGTTGGGGCAGGGCGTAGATCTGATCCTTGCCGATGATGGCTTGCAGCATTACGCGCTGGGTCGCGATTTGGAATTATGTGTTATCGACGGGACACGCCGCTTCGGCAATGCGCAGTTGCTTCCGGCTGGCCCGCTGCGCGAGCCGTTATCGCGTCTGCAAAGGGTAGATTTCCGAATTTGCAACGGTGGCCATTGTCCCATCGACGAGGTA
>CAJXGK010000013.1 GCA_913053815.1 uncultured Rhodanobacteraceae bacterium | reverse complement strand
CGATATATTTCTTGGCATTGTCCCAGGCGCCACCACCGGTGGTCATGGAGATGGCTACGAACAGGCCGGTGACGATGGTGCCAAACAGCAGGCCTGCCAGAACCTGTGCCCCGGCAATGGGACCCGCGATCCAGGTGGCACCAAAGGCCACAACGATCGGGGCCAGCACCGGCAGCAGTGAGGGGATAATCATTTCGCGAATGGCGGCCCGGGTCAACAAATCTACCGAACGCGAATAATCCGGTTTGGTGGTGCCCTCCATGATGCCCTCGATGTCACGGAACTGCCGCCGTACTTCCTCGACCACCGTGCCCGCTGCACGACCCACTGCGTCCATAGCCAGGGCTCCAAACAGGTAGGGGATCAAACCGCCGATAAACAGACCGATGATCACCAAGGGATCAGACAGGCTGAATTGGACACTATGGCCGAAATGGGCGCTGAGGCGGTCCGAGAAATCGGCAAAGAGTACCAGGGCAGCCAAGGCGGCGGAACCGATAGCATAGCCCTTGGTCACCGCTTTGGTGGTATTACCCACGGCATCAAGTGGATCAGTGATATCGCGAACTTCCTTGGGAAGATTGGCCATTTCAGCGATTCCGCCAGCATTGTCGGTAATCGGCCCAAAAGCATCCAAGGAGACGATGATTCCCGCCATCGACAACATGGTCGAAGCGGCGATAGCAATGCCATAGAGCCCTGCGGCCCACCAGGAAATGGCAATGGCGGCACAAATAGCCAGCACCGGCAGAGCGGTGGAGCGCATTGATACGCCCAGACCGGCGATGATGTTGGTGGCATGACCAGTGGTCGAAGCCTTGGCCACATGCTGTACCGGAGGGAATTTGGTCCCCGTGTAGTACTCGGTGATCCACATCAGCACACCGGTGAGAATCGGTCCGGTTATGGCGGCGATGAATAGGCCATGGAAATGGAAGTTATAGCCCACCACGCTGCCCATCATCCAGTGAACGGCGAACCAGTAGGCAATGATGGTGATCAAGCCACTTACGATCACCCCTCGATACAGCGCCCCCATCACGCTACCATTTTTGCCGACACGGACAAAAAAGATCCCGATGATTGAAGCGACCAGAGCGATGGCACTGAGCAGCAAGGGCAGCACCACCGGAGCCAGACCCGCGGTGGCCAGGGTCAGTCCACCAATCAGCATGGCGGCAACCTTGGTGACGGCAAAGGTCTCGAACAGGTCGGCGGCCATGCCAGCGCAGTCACCGACGTTGTCACCAACGTTGTCAGCGATCACCGCCGGATTGCGCGGGTCATCCTCAGGGATGCCCGCCTCGACCTTGCCGACCAGATCCGCACCGACATCAGCACCCTTGGTGAAGATCCCCCCCCCAAGACGCGCAAAGATCGAAATCAGTGAGGAACCAAAGGCCAGTCCGATCAACGCATGCAGCGCCGGTTCGACGGCAAGGCCGATGCCTCGCAATATCAAAAAATAGCCGGTGACCCCCAGCAGGCCCAAGCCAACCACCAGCATACCCGTGACCGAGCCGCCTCGGAAGGCAACTTTCATGGCTGGCGCCAGCCCTGATCGGGCCGCTTCAGCCGTGCGCACGTTGGCACGCACTGACACATTCATGCCGATATAGCCGGCTATTCCCGACAGAATGGCGCCGATAGCAAAGCCAAATGCCGTATGCCAGCCCAGTCCCGGAACGAAGCCCAGGATCAGGAAAAGTACCACCCCAACCATGCCGATAGTGCTGTATTGCCGATTAAGGTAGGCGCGTGCACCTTCTTGAATCGCGGCGGCGATTTCCTGCATACGATCATTGCCGGGTGATTTTTTAAGCACCCAGCCTACGGTCAATAAACCGTAGAGAAGTGCCACAATGGCGCTGCCGATGGCGATCCAAAGACTATACTGTTCGTGCAACATCGAGCCCCCTCCTGTATGGGTATGTGAGCTTGCCGAAAGCATAACTCTACCAGCATAGGCATGAGCAAGACACCTGACTTGGTGCAATACACCATCCCGGTTGGCTGGAGTGTCATCCCTCGAATGCAGAAAGTTTCTTGGCTACCGGCTGCCGACGCAGTTCGGCTATGTGTGGTAACCCATCGCGGTTGAAGGGTGGAAATGCCTCGCCCTGAATCAACGGCGATAGATAACTTCGCGCGGCGGCAGTGATGCCATAGCCATCGGCCCGGATGAATTTACGGGGAAGTTTTTTCTCATGATTGGCGACCCGGGCCAGCGGGGCGGGGACTACCCGCCAGCGGTAGGGGCGGTCGGATAGGCGCTCAATCACCGGTATAACCCCGTGCTTATCCTGCAAGGCATAGTTCACGGCCGCTTCACCCACCGCCTCGGCTTGGGCCAGATCCGTGGCCGAGGCAATATGTCGGGCTGAGCGTTGCAGATAGTCAGGCAGCGCCCAGTGCACTTTCATGCCGAGTTTTTCCTTGACCAGACCAGCCAGCGTAGGAGCCGCACCACCGAGCTGAGCATGACCGAAGGCATCCTGGCTGCCGGCCTCGGCCAGAAACCGGCCATCGGCGTAGTGCACACCTTCCGACGCGGCCACCACACACCAACCGATACGATTCACAGTGGCCTGAACCTGGTGCAGAAAATCAGCTTCGTCAAAGGCCCGTTCGGGAAACAGGATCAGATGGGGGGGCGCATCGCGACCCTCCCCGGCCAACCCGGCGGCGGCGGCGATCCAGCCCGCATGGCGTCCCATGACCTCAAGGATGAACACTTTGGTTGATGTTTTGGCCATGGAAGCAATATCCAGACTGGCTTCACGTACGGATAATGCGGTGTACTTGGCCACCGAACCAAAGCCTGGGCTGCAGTCGGTTACAGCCAGATCATTGTCGACGGTTTTGGGCACCCCCACACACGTGAGAGGGTAACCCAGGATCTTGCTGGCCTGGGCAATCTTCAGCGCGGTGTCGGCCGAGTCGTTGCCGCCGTTGTATAAAAAATAGCGGATATCGTGGGCGGCTAACACCTCAATCAGGCGTTCGTAGCGAGCCCGGTCCTGTTCGATGGATTGTAATTTGAACCGGCATGAGCCAAAGGCCCCACCTGGCGTGTGGGCCAGGGCTCGGATGGTATGGAGCGTTTCTTTGGATGTGTCGATCAGATCCTCGTTGAGAATTCCGAGAATACCGTTGTGCCCGGCGTAGACCTTCACTCGATTCTGGCGAGCGGTGCGGATGACGGCAGAAGCCGTGGCATTGATGACAGCGGTGACCCCGCCGGACTGAGCATAAACAAGCTTGCCTCGGGACATGATAGCTCCAGTAGATGTTAGTCACCGGGTTTGACTCCGGTAGGGGGCAGCAGATAGTTTGACAGTTAGTTTTCAAGCATAACGGATACGTGTTAGCGCACGATATCCAAGGTGACTCAAATATGCGACTCGTTCTTCTCGGTGCACCCGGTTCGGGCAAGGGAACCCAAGCAACTCGGCTTACGTCCGAGTTGGGGGTGCCGCATATTTCTACGGGTGACTTATTGCGCGCGGCCGTCGCCGAAGGTACCCCATTGGGTCTTAAGGCCAAGGCCGTCATGGATGCCGGGCATTTGGTTTCCGATGCCATCGTTCTGGATATGCTCGAAGATCGCCTCAGTCGTGCTGATGTAGCCCATGGGTTCATTCTTGACGGCTATCCGCGCAATCTTGCCCAGGCTGATGCCCTGGATCTGCTGTTGCGGCGCCTGGGCCAACCCCTGAACGCCGTAGTCAAGCTGGAAGTTCCCATTGATGCCATCGTCGAGCGCACTGCTTTGCGGGCTCATGAAGAAGGTCGTACAGACGATACCCCCGAGACAGTGCGTAAGCGGTTACAAATTTACCAGGAGCAGACCGCCCCACTCGCCGATCACTATGCCAAGATTCGGCTGCTCAAGGTTGTGGATGGCATCGGCCAGGTCGAGGCGATTTTCTCCCGGATTCTTATGGCTCTGCAGCATCCGCAAACGGTACCGGATTAGCGGCGGGGGAAAGTGACTCAGAGGTGGCCAAGAAAAGCCGATTGATACCGCTTATGCGGTGGTTAGTTGTTTTATGCAGCGAGCACCCCGGCTAGCGATGTATTCGTAAGTGAATAGTCGAGCCGGCTCGGGCCACAGAAAGTAGGTGGTGGGCGCTGCGTGCACA
This sequence comes from uncultured Rhodanobacteraceae bacterium, assembly GCA_913053815.1. Classification (GTDB taxonomy): domain Bacteria; phylum Pseudomonadota; class Gammaproteobacteria; order Xanthomonadales; family Rhodanobacteraceae; genus Metallibacterium. The sequence continues at coordinate 10,356 of CAJXGK010000013.1, read as the reverse complement.
ATAGGCGGCTACGTCCAGTTCAAGATGTGGATCATCACCAACCAGGTCAATGACCATAGTCTGGGGAGATTCTCGCAGTACCCTTCGCAAGGCCCGCATCGGTGCCGGGCAGGCCATGCCCCGAACGTCCAGTTTGATTTCATTCTCCAAGGTATCCATCCGTACTCACTGCATGACTGAATTGATCTCCAGAATACGTCAGCTGTTGCGATTGCGCTGTGGCCCTCAGGATATGCCTTATCGCCCGGTATGGGTGATGGGCCTGGGCGTGGCTTTGATGATCCTGATTCTTGCCGGAGCGTGGGCTCAGACACAGACGATTCCGGTCAGCTTGGCTTTGCTGTTAGTGGGCTATGAAGCGGGTATGGCGTGGTTGCTGCTGCGGCTCCGCCAACAAACCGTGCGCTGGGTACAAACCGTACTGGCACTGTTTGTCACCAGTTTGGTGTTCAATATGCTGGCCTTACCGTTGATCCTGATCCTAGGCCCGGTAACGCCAGGACAAGCGGATTCCCGGGTGCTGTTGCTCAGTGTGCCATTGCTGGTCATGGCTTTCTGGAAGTTTTTGGTCAAGGCCCATATTTTTCGCCAGGCCCTGGAGATACCCTTTGCCGCCGGGGTACTGATTGTGTTGCTGTTGGGCTTGGGCAGAATGGTCATGGTTCATTATCTGGCATTGCTCTGAGATGCGTATTCATATCCTCGGTATTTGTGGAACTTTCATGGGTGGCATAGCGGCCTTGGCCCACGAGTTGGGCTACCAGGTCGAGGGTTCCGATCTCAACGTATATCCGCCCATGAGCACCCAGCTGGAGACGCTGGGCATTCATCTGCAGTCGGGTTATCGCCCTGAGGTTCTGTCACCCGCTCCGGATTGCGTGGTGGTTGGTAATGCGCTCAGTCGCGGCAATGCCGCCATCGAGTGGATGCTGAACAAAGGCCTCAGTTATACCTCCGGGCCGCAATGGCTAGGTGAGCGAGTGCTGGCATCACGACAGGTACTGGCGGTGGCCGGTACCCATGGCAAGACTACGACCAGCAGTCTGTTGGCCTTCCTGCTCGATGCGGCGGATCTTGAACCGGGCTTTCTAATTGGTGGCATACCGAGAAATTTCGGCTTGTCTGCGCGCCTTGGCCGGGGAGCGACGTTCGTCGTCGAAGCGGACGAATACGATACGGCTTTTTTCGATAAGCGTTCCAAGTTTGTGCATTACCGGCCGCACGTGGCGATATTAAACAATCTAGAATTTGAGCATGCGGACATTTTTCCCAATCTGGCCGCAATCCAGCGCCAATTTCATCACCTGGTACGAACCATACCGGGTAACGGCCGGCTGATTGTCAATGCCGAGGACCGGGCTCTTGCCGAGGTGCTGGCTATGGGTTGCTGGACGCCGGTAGAAACTTTCGGCATCAAAAGAGGCGATTGGCGGGCGCAGCTGCTGCGCGACGATGGTTCGGCTTTTGCCGTCTTCCGTCATGGCCAGCGGATCGGCGAAGTACAATGGGATCTGCTTGGACGACACAATGTCATGAATGCTCTCGCGGCCCTGGCCGCCGCTCAGGCTAGCGGTGTCGAAGCTGTGCAGCTGTTGCCGTATTGTTCCAGATTTAGGAACGTACGACGGCGCCTAGAAGATCTGGGGGAACGCGCCAGCATCCGAGTGTACGACGATTTCGCCCATCATCCCACGGCCATTGCCAGCACCTTGCAGGGTCTGCGCGCGAAGCTCGGCCCGGCCCGGATTGTGGTGGCCTTGGAGCCTCGGTCCAACTCCATGCGTCAAGGGGTACATGCTGATCTTCTAGCTCCGGCCCTGGCGGAGGCGGATGTTGTGGTGTTTTTGCAGCGCCCTGAGCTGGCCTGGAAAGCACAAACGGTGATCGATGCCTTACAAGGTCATGGTCATAGCGTATCCTCGGTTGACGCATTGATCGACGCCTTGCTGTCCCACACCCATACCGGCGACCATGTGGTGTTCATGTCTAACGGTGGTTTCGAGGGCGCCCCGCAGCGCTTCCTGGCGGCTTTGAGTGATAAGCCTCGCGTTGCTGCCGAATGAATGGCTAGTTACGGGACTATTGAGCCGGTACCCATTATCGATGAATCGGCCCCCTTGACGTATGGATCGTCGCCGCAGGGGGCTTGGATATATGCGGTTTATTTCCTGCGCCGACAGCCCCCGGATTCACTACTTACTTGTCCAAGTCCCCCCGGCTGCCAGCACTCCACCCATTCATGGTACTGGCTGGTATGGTTGCCGGGTTCACTTAGTTCAGCACCTATCCGGTGCACTGCTTATGCAAATCCTTCGATGGTTACGTATCTGGCGGCTGCCCCTGGGCATTGCTTGCGTTGCCACAACCATTCAGATTTTCGGGCTTGCGCCGAGCTTGCGCTATCAGCGTGATCTGGTCGCCGAAGGGGAGTTATGGCGCCTGCTTAGTGGCAATTTCGTACACCTGGGTTGGACCCATCTGTGGCGCGACTTGGCCGGACTGGGCCTAATCTGGAGTTATTTCCATCGCTATCTGAGCGAACGTACTTGGCTGGTTCTGGTCCTCGTCGGCAGTCTTGGGGTGACTCTCGGTCTGTACTGGTTTTCTCCCGGCATCCACTGGTATGTAGGTATTTCGGGAATGCTCTTCGCCTTGTTTACGGCCGGGGCTTGGGTGGAATGGCAATTCAGTCCTCGGCGCAGCCTGATCATGTTTACCCTGATGGGGGTCTTGGTCACCTATACCATCCTAGTGGGTCCGCTACCGGGTGAACAAGATGGACTGGGGGGAAGGGTGATCGCCATTGCGCATTTTTATGGCGCACTGACCGGTACAGCGTTTATGCTGTGTCATTGGGGACTGAGCCGATACTGGCCAGTCGGGGGATCCGATTAGTACGCCATGCCTTACTCATTATCAAGCCGCTACCTGCCAAAAATCATTCAAGCCGGGGGGTTCATGCTGGTCGCTTTGATGGCGTGGAATCTGGCCCGACTCAGTGTGGTAGTTCTGCAAGCGACGAGAGCCCCCGCCCTACCGGTGACTGTTGCCCAAGGCAGCATCCCTAAGCCTACCGAATCCCCCGCACAACGCCTATTGCACGCCCACCTGTTTGGTGTCTCAGCTACAACTAATGCACCCGAAACATCGCTGGCACTGACCCTGCAGGGTACTTATGCCCAAGGTGGGGGCCGAGGTTACGCCATCATTTCTGCCGAAGGTGGCCAAGCAGAGGTTTACACCCAGGGTGACAAACTTCCCGGCAACGTGCATCTGAATGCGGTTTACATGGGCCGAGTCCTGTTGACCACCACGAACGGCGAAGAAACCCTGCGCCTAGTAAGGCTCCAGTCAGGGGACATTTCGTTGACCGCATCGGCATCGCCCCCCCTACCCAGGAATGCGAAAGCCGGGCCGTCCCCACTGACCAGGCTCCTGAAATTCGCCCCACAGAACGCCTTGGGTCTCAACAAATTCGTCAAGGCCACACCGCTACGGGTAGGGGGACGGTTCCTGGGTTATCGAGTTGACCCCGGTACCAATCCGGCCCTGTTTACCCGTCTCGGCCTCCGTCCTGGGGACGTGGTCACCGCGATTAATGGCCTGCCCCTGAATACGCCCGGAGGAGCCCTGGCCGCCATGCGTGGGCTTCGCAATCCACAAAATATTTCTCTGATGGTTGAACGTAACGGCCACCCAATCACCCTGCACCCCGGCCAACGCTGAAGCCATGCCTCAACAACACCCCCTCTCTAGGCCCGCTTCATCATGTTGTTGCAACATGACCAAAGCGCTGCCCCAACCGGGATGGTCCACATGTTCCACTCACTGTGCCCCGGTTGACAGCTACGCACCGGGCTGCACCACGCCGGCACGCATCCCGCCGGGGACCCCCCACTTAATCACCGCCTGATAGACTCGTCGGATCTACGGATCGAACCCATGAAACCCGTTATTACCCTGCTCTGTCTGCTCGCTGTCTTATTCACACCACTTACCTCACAAGCAGCGAAACCGGTGACACCACCGCCTGTTACAAGTACCGGTAAGGTCACCCTGAATCTTCGTAATGTGGATATTCGCAGCCTCATCGATACGGTATCGAAGGCCACCGGGGTCAACTTTGTGGTTGACCCACGGGTACGAGGCAATGTGACGGTGGTTTCTTCCACCCCCATGAACCGCAAGGCGCTATACCAGGTATTCCTGTCCATCCTGGATGTGTACGGCTATTCAGCCGTACCGTCGGGTAACGTGGTCAAGATCATCCCCTCGATCAATGCCCGCACCAGCGCCTTACTTAAAGGCCATGGTGAAGAAGTCGTCACCCGCGTGGTGCAGGTACACAACGTACCGGTGGCCCAGATCGTCCCTATGCTGCGACCGTTGATTCCCCGACAGGGCTTTCTCGCCGCCTATCCGCCCAACAATATGCTCATCGTCACTGACCGGGCTAGCAACGTCGCCCGGATCACCCGCCTGATCCACGAACTCGACCGCCCTAACAACAGCCAGATTGAGCTAATCCACCTGAAAAATGCTTCCGCCTCCGAGGTCGGACACCTGCTCAACAATCTGCAAAATCAAGCGGCTACGCGGGGTGGCGGAGCCAATCGGGCTCGAGTCGTCGCTGATGTACGTACCAACAGCCTGCTAATTTCCGGCGACCAGGCTACTCGCCAGCGACTGCGCGCCCTGGTTGAACAACTCGATACGCCCTTGCCTTCGGCCGGCAACTCACATGTCATTTTCCTGCGTTACGCCAAGGCCCAAGACATTGCCAAGATCCTGCAGAAAATCGTCAGCAATGAAAAACAAGTGCGGACCAAGAACAAGTCCGCTCCGCAAGGGCCGGTCAATGTCCAGGCTGACAACATCAACAACGCCTTGATCATCACCGGACCGGCCAACAAGGTCCGCGATCTACGCGAAGTGGTTCGCCAGCTCGACATCCGTCCTGCCGAAGTACTTATTGATGCCATCATTGCCGAGGTTTCGGGTGATCTGGCCAAGAAACTCGGTGCCCAAATCGGGGTTCTTCCAAACCGGGCTACCAAGGAAGGCCCGGCAGGACTGATCAATTTCAGTAACGGCTCCATCCCCCTGATTTCGCTGGCGGCCGGTCCGGCAGCATTAGCCGCCGCCGGTCCTGGTTTGCTGTTTGGTTTCGGCCGGGCATCGGCCCATGGCAGCCGCTACGGTCTGCTACTCAACGCACTCAGCTCCAACTCGGCGACCAATATCCTGTCCACCCCAAGTATCCTGACCCTGGACAACAAGGCGGCCGAAATTGTGGTCGGCCAGGATGTACCCTTTGTCACCGGCAGCTACAGTTCGACCGGAACCGGTCTGAATATGGGCAGCCAGAGGCCTGGTGGAGTCTCCTCGGGATTCGGCGGCGGCGGCGGACTCGTCTCCAGCCCATTCCAGACTATTGAGCGCAAAAAGGTCGGCATCATCCTCAAGGTGACGCCACAGATCAACGAAGGCAACAGCGTCCGACTAAAACTCGACCTGACCGTGTCCAGCCTGGCACCGTCCATCCAGGGAGCCGCCGACCTGATCACCAATACTCGGCAGATCAAGACCGTGGTGATTACTAACAGTAATTCTATTATTGTGCTCGGCGGCCTCATCGAGGACAGCTACAAAGATTCGGTACAGAAGGTTCCGCTACTCGGGGACATTCCGATCCTCGGCCACCTGTTCCGTTCCACCTCGCGCACTCGCACCAAGACCAACCTGATGATCTTTCTGCATCCGGTCATTCTCGACAGTCAGGCCCTGGCCAACGCCTATACCGAGGAGAAATACCGGATTATGCGTGCCCAGCAGCTCTACCACTCGCTGCAGCAAAAGAACGGAGGCGAACAGAACACCGGCACAGGTCCAACCCTGCCGAAGTCTTTGCGCCAATTGAGTCCCTCACCTCCGGCTTCGGTGTTGACACCCGCTGCCGGCAGCTCGGTATCCGCCCCACCGCATGCGGTGCCGTCACCGGCCACCAAGTCGACGGCGACGACGTCTGCCTCTCCGCAACCCAATGTAGACAAACATGGCTCCCGTCCCGATAACCGATGAGTCGATCCGGCCGACTGGTACCCATTCCGGTCCGATCAGCACTTCCCCGGTTGCCAACCCGACCCCGGTCGAATCGCTGCCGATCCGGACCATCGGTTATGCCTATGCCAAACGCCACGGAGTCCTGGTAGAGACCCGCACCAACACCCTTTACGTACAATATCGTGGCACCCCCTCAGCACACGTCCTTGCCGAACTGAGCCGCATCTACGGCCTGTCGCTACAGCTCAAAGCCCTCGACGATCACGCCTTTGATCAGGCCCTCGCACATCGTTACGGCAATGGCGGTGGTGGGGCCCAGGCCATGATGGAAGATTTGGGGGAAGGCATTGACTTGGCGACAGCCGCCTCGGCCCTGCCGGAACCGGAAGACTTGCTCGAATCGCAGGACGATGCCCCGATCATCCGCCTGATCAACGCCATCCTTTCCCAGGCCGTGCAGGAAGGAGCCTCAGACGTGCACATTGAACCCTTCGAATCGCGCTTGTCGGTGCGTCTACGGGTCGATGGCGTGCTGCGAGAAATCCTCGAACCACCGCGGGCTCTAGCCGGAGTGATCGTCTCCCGCATCAAAGTTATGGCAAGGCTCGATATCGCCGAAAAGCGCCTGCCCCAGGATGGGCGGATCTCTCTGCGTATCGCCGGACGGCCGGTCGATGTGCGTGTCTCTACTTTACCCTCCGGTCATGGCGAACGCGTAGTCCTGCGATTACTCGACCGCCAGACGGGGCGTCTTGACCTCGGCAGTCTGGGCATGGATCCAGATACCCGGGCACGACTCGTCACCTTGATTCACCAGGCCCACGGCATCCTACTAGTGACCGGGCCAACCGGCTCCGGTAAGACCACCACGTTGTATGCCGTGCTGGCCGAACTCAATGATCGCGCCCTCAACATTCTCACCGTCGAGGACCCGATCGAATATTTTATCGACGGGATCGGCCAGACCCAGGTCAACAGCAAAGTGGATCTGAATTTCGCCCGTGGACTGCGCGCTATGCTACGCCAGGATCCCGATGTCGTCATGGTCGGTGAAGTCCGCGATCTAGAAACCGCCAATACGGCCGTACAGGCCAGTCTGACCGGTCACCTGGTGCTTTCCACCCTGCATACCAACACGGCCATCGGTGCGGTCACCCGGCTGCGCGATATGGGCGTGGAACCCTTCTTGCTCGCCACCACCCTGATTGGCGTTGCCGCCCAACGCTTGCTGAGACTACTCTGCCCCAACTGTAGAAGCTCCATCCCTGCTACGCCCAGCGAATGCGAGCAACTTGGAGTGCCTGCCGATATGCCGCCTATGATCTTCCATCCGGTTGGCTGTCCAGCCTGCCACGATAGTGGTTATATCAAACGCACTGGGATCTACGAGGTAACGCCTATCAACGAAATCCTCCGCGGCATGATCCATGATGGCGCTTCCGATCAGGCCATGGAGCGCACCGCACGGAATAATGTACCGGGCATTCGCAGCGACGGCCTACGCAGAGTACTGGCGGGAGAAACCTCACTCGAAGAAGTGCTGCGGGTCACCCGCGCAGAAGGCTGATTACACCATGCCGGCCTTCGAATACAGCGCTCTTGATACCCATGGGCAACACCAGAAGGGAGTACTCGAGGGCGACAATCCACGGCAAATCCGGCAGATGCTACGCGAAAGCGGCCTACTCCCTCTAGAGGTCAGCACGGTCTCGGACCAGGGTGTCGGGATAAAACGGAGTCGTCGACATCACCACCTGCATGCCGACGAACTGGCACTGCTGACCCGACAGATTGCCACCCTGCTTGCCACCGGTGCGCCGGTAGCAGAGGCCCTGCACACGGCGGCCCGACAAGCACGCAATCCACGTATCGCCCGGGTACTGCACGGGGTGCGAGCCCGGGTGGTCGAAGGCCACGGCATGGCTGTCGGTATGCATGACTTCCCCGGGGTATTCAACGAAATCTTTCGCGCTACGGTCGGAGCGGGCGAACAGACCGGCCGACTGGATCGGGTCTTGTCGCGATTGGCCGACTACACCGAAGCCCGTCACGCCCTCAACCAGCGCGTCCAACAAGCCCTGATCTACCCGAGCTTTCTGATCACCATGTCCATTGCCATACTCGCCGGCCTGCTCGGTTATGTGGTGCCAAAGATCGTCCAGGTATTTGCTAACATGAATCAGCAACTGCCGCTGCTGACGCGCCTGCTGATCAGCCTGAGCGACTTCCTGCGTGACTGGTGGTGGCTATTGCTAGCTCTACTTATTACGGTGATCTGGCTGATTCGCCGCGCCCTGCGCCAACCGGCCCTACGCGAACGCTGGCATCGCCTGCTGCTACGCATGCCGCTGATCGGCAATCTTATCCGCGGCATTGAAACCGCCCGCTTCGCTCGCACCCTGAGCATTCTCGCGGGTAGCGGCGTACCCATCCTGGATGCGCTGAGCATCTCCGCCGAAGTATTGGGCAACCTGCCCATGCGCCACGCTCTACAAGAAGTTGCCGAGCGAGTCCGGGGAGGTGACGGCATCGCCAGCTCCCTGGAGCGCAGCGGCTACTTTCCACCCATGGCGGTCTACCTGATCGCCAGTGGCGAAGGCGGTGGCAACCTTGAGGACATGCTGGAACGTGCGGCCCAACAGCAGGAACGCGAAACCCAATCAGTTATCGGCACAGCCCTGGCGTTGTTCGAACCACTGATGATCGTCGTCATGGGCATGGTGGTGTTCATCATCGTACTGGCCATCCTGATGCCGATCTTTCAGCTCGATCAGTTGGTGAAGTAAGGGTTTCCGAAACACTACGGAGCCCTCTCTATGCACACCAAGCTGCGTCTCATCGTCATGATCTTCCTACAGTTCTTTGTATGGGGGTCGTGGTTGACCACTCAGGGTGCGTACTGGTTTCTGACCCGACACTGGTCGGGCACCGATTTCGGGGCGGTGTTCTCAACCATGGGTATCGCCTCGCTGTTCATGCCTTCACTGATGGGGATCGTCGCCGACAAGTGGGTCAATGCCGAACGCCTGTACGGCATTCTGCATCTGCTGGGTGCAGGCATGCTGTTTGTGGTGCCGATGGTTAATAGTCCCCAGATCCTGTTCTGGGTGATGTTGCTCAACATGGGCTTTTACATGCCGACCATCTCTCTGTCGATTACCGTCGCCTACAACGCACTCAAGAATGAAGGTGCCGATGTGGTGAAAGACTACCCACCGATTCGCGTCTGGGGAACCATCGGTTTCATCGTCGCCATGTGGATCATCAGCCTGCTACACATCGAAAAGAGTGCCACCCAGTTCTATGTGGCGGGGGCCTCAGCCGTACTGCTGGGCCTGTATTCGTTCAGCCTGCCGCGCTGCCCACCCCTCGATGTCCACCATGACTCACTGATCGACGCACTGGGCCTGCGCTCATTCGCACTGTTGAAAAACTACAACATGGCCGTGTTCTTTCTATTTGCCATGGCATTGGGGGCTTCGCTGCAGTTGACCAATGCCTATGGCGACACCTTCCTGCACAGCTTTTCTAAGCTCGCGGTCTATCGAGACCTGCTCACGGTACGCTACCCAAACATTGTGCTGTCGATATCGCAGATGTCGGAAACCCTGTTTATCCTGACCATCCCATTTTTTCTCAAGCGTTTCGGTATTAAGACCGTGATGCTGATCAGTATGGTGGCCTGGATCCTGCGCTTCGGTCTATTCGCCTATGGCAATCCGGCCGGACTGCTGTGGATGATCGTTCTTTCCAACCTCGTCTACGGCATGGCTTTTGATTTTTTCAACATTTCCGGGTCCCTGTTTATCGAAGGTCAGACCGACCCCAAGATCCGCGCCAGCGCCCAAGGCCTGTTCATGATGATGACCAACGGCTTTGGCGCCGTACTGGGCAGCGTGCTCAGCGGTCTGCTCATCGATCACTACTTTACCCTTGGCGATGGTCGCTTGGTATGGCATGGCATCTGGTTGAGCTTTGCGGCCTACTCCGTAGTCGTCGCGGTACTGTTTGCGATACTGTTCCGTTACCGACACGTACGCGGCGAGGCGGGGCACCCTATCGATACCCGCGACCCACTCAGCACCCCGTAACAAGAGAGGCCGTTAAACCTCGGATGCCCACTTGCGTGGTGATGGTTTTCTTCACTCGATTCCCGCTGGCGCGAAATGACGAGAAAGGCTATACGGCGTGACAATAAATTTCGTCATCCCGGGCATCGACCCGGGATCCAGTAGGCAGTCGTGGTGACGAGATCGGTGGTCCTAGGCAAGATCATCAAAAAAGAGCGGAGGC
>CAJXGK010000012.1 GCA_913053815.1 uncultured Rhodanobacteraceae bacterium | reverse complement strand
ACTTCACCGACCAAGAAACCTTGTACCGAGCCATTGAACTCGGTCACCAGTAGATGTCCTTGAGCCGGGTTGTCCAGGATGGGATGGCCAAGGCAGGCAAATAGATCGACCACCGTGATCTCGCGACCACGATAAGTGGTGGCGCCACGAACCCAGGCATGCATCCCCGGCAGCGCGGTCAGGGGAGGACAACGCAACACTTCGCGCACCTTGAATACATTGATACCACACAAATATCCCTTGCCAAGTCCGAACAGCAACAAGGCCAGGCGGTTCTGGCCGGCCAGCGTGGTGAATCGATCTAGGTTGGCGGCAGGCATACCGTTCATCGACTATTCCTCTTGATAGGGAAAGGTATCCCGTTTAACTGCCGACGTGACCACGGGAACGGGTTCCGAACTGCTTTCGGTGTTATCGGCCAGCCCCACTCGGACTTGAGCATGGCATGTGTCTTGCTTTCTCAAGTTTCCATTAGCCCCGCCGATGCGTTGCCACGCTATGCCTATATTGAGTATTTCGACCGTTGCCGAATTTTCCCGTGAGCTCGTCTGCGGTAACCGTGCGCGCATCCGGGAACTATCCTTACGGCATCCCCGTACGGCTCTGGCCATGCAGCCGCTGATTGATGCCTTGCCGGTATTCGTCGACTCGGATGAGGGCCAACGGCAACGTGTCCTGCAACGTCACACAGAACTGTTGCGGCACTTGAGTAACCTGGTCCGTGATCTCAATGTCGCTCGTGCTGCCCTGGCAGAACACCGGCAAAGCGTCGGCAATTTGACGGCTGACGGTGACGGGCTGGGGTCTCTGGCCGCCTTGCAGGGTGGGCTTGTTGCCACCCATGAGCAATGTGACCAAGCTCACGAGCAGAGCCGGTCACTCGAAGGACAACTGCGCTTATTGCGCAGCACGCTGGCCGGCATACCGCAAGCTCATGCTCACTTTGCCGGGTTCTTCAGCGAAATTGGCAAACTGACGGCGGAGGTTCAGGAAATTGCCCATCAGACCAACTTGGTCGCCCTCAATGCCGCCATCGAAGCGGCCCGGGCCGGGGAAGCCGGACGCGGCTTTGCCGTGGTCGCCGATGAAGTCAAGCAATTGGCCGAAAAGACCACTCAGACGACCACCGAAATTGAGACGGTGACGCAGTCCTTGGGAGAGTTATCACAACAATTGAATGGCACTGCCGAACAAGAGCTAAGCCGACTCGAACAGGTCGAGCACAGTTTGCATGGCCTTCAGGGATCACTACAAACGGCGGCAACGGCGCATACCCAAAGCCAATCCGGGCACACCCAGTTGGTGGCGGATATTGAACACCGCCATACCGCCCAAACCCAGGTCGAAGTCACCTTGGCGGTCTTTGAACAGCGCAACGCGGTGCTGCGTCGACACAGCGCCTCGTTGTCGCGGGCCGTTTTTGCCGTCCGGATCAGTCCCCCCCACAACGGTAAGGCTCTCGCCAGCGGTCCCCTGCAGGACGAACTGCGTTATGCCGGTGAATCACTTTGGCGGACTCTGGAAATTGCCAGCAACGCACCGGACCAGATTGACCCGCAAATGCTCGACGCGGCGCCCTTTACGGCTCTACTCCAGCAATGGGCCGGCGCCACACCAGAGCCCTCCCTGAGTAAGCTTGCCCAGCTTGGCGGTGAATATCTCGATCACGTCCATACCTTGCTTACCCAACTGCTTGCGAACGATCATGATCAAGCGTTACAGTCACTGAGTGAGACCGAGAGCGCTTGGCAGCACTTCAACCAAGCTCTTAAGCGCGTCCCGGCCCAGGAGGCCACCCCGTCATGAAACGATGGGACTCAAATCTACTGTGCGGTCCGCTTGTGGTGTTGCGGCCTCGCTCACTCCCCGCCTATCCGCCTGATAAGTCTCGGAGATGTGCTCCGGGACATCGCGCACCCGAACTGCTCGGCTCGGTTTCTCAAGATGCCCGACGGGTCGGCTTGGCGCTGGGGTTGTTCATGCTCCTGCTACTACCGGCACATACTGCCGTTGCAACAACCATCATGTCGCTCCCGCAGCTTCGACAGATCGCAACCCACTATCTGCATACGCACTTTGCCGGTGAGGGGCTGCCGGTTCAGATCAAGGTAAGACCCCCCGACCCACGCCTGCGCTTAGCTAAATGCGCCACCCCCCCCCGGGCCAGTCTGCCCAGTGGCAGGCTTTTTGGCAGTCGGGTCAGTGTGCGGTTGGCCTGCGCCGGTCCCGTGCCGTGGATGATCTACCTGCCCGCCCAGGTGCATGTATTCCGACGAGTACTCGTCGCCACCCGGGCCTTGGGCCGTGGCGATCTGGTCGGCAGACATGCCGTACGATGGCAGCGTTATGATGTCAGCTTGCTAGGCTATGGCTACATCGAACATATCCCGGACATCGCCGGACGTCGTCTGCTCCGACCGATATCACCCGGTACCGTGCTCAGCCCCGGCATGTTCGCCATCCGCCTACTGGTGCACCGCGGTGACCATGTCAGTATTCTTACCGAGGTGGGGCGGGTGCATGTACGGGCTCATGGCACGGCACTTGGTAACGGTGCGGCCGGAGCCCGCGTGAAGGTTCGTAACAGCAATTCTGGCCGCATCATCCAGGGTTTGGTCGTATCCACCGACACCGTGCAGGTCCAGCCATGAGCACAGATTACCAATTTACACTAAAGTTTTTTCGCCTATCGCCGATTCACTCTTCGACATTCGTCTAGATCGGGAGCTGTTCCCATGGATAACAAAATTTCCAGCCTTGTCCAGCCTGGCGTTCAGAACGCCTCGGCGGCGGGTTCCAGGAAAGCGGGAGCCTCCGGCAATCAAGCTGCAGCCCGGCCCCAACAAGACAGTCTCGCCCTGACTAATGCTGCGCGCCATCTGCAGCAACTGGCCAAGGAGCAATCCTTGCAGTCGGCCGTTGACTCGACCCGGATCCAGAAAATCCAGCAGGCCATTGCCGCAGGGACCTATCAAGTCGACTCACAAGGCATTGCTAAGGGTCTGATCTCCATTGAACAGCAACTGAGTGCCGGTGGAAAATTCTGACCATGAATACCGTCGCCGAATTGCGTATGTCACGGCAACGAGTGATTGGCGACATTGCTTATATTGCCAAGGATTTACGCGAAGTGCTGACCCTGGAGCGGGCAGCGCTACTTGATGGGGATACGGAGCAACTTGATACGTGTACCAGCCCCAAGCTGGAACTCATGTATCAACTCGAGAATCTGCAGCAGGAGCGCTTGCATTTGGAGCAGATTCTGAGACCTCACGCACTCGAGCAAGACCCGGACCATGCCCCTGAAGGGTGCGGTTCGAGCACTACCCGTCAGCATTGGACGGAGGTCATGAATATTCTGAAGGATTGCGAACAACTCAATCAGGACAATGGAGCCCTGGTTCAGGCCCGGATGCAGTATCTGTCCATGGCATTGGAAGCTTTGGGACAAACACAATCGACCACCACCTATGATATGCATGGCAAAACCCACCGCCCCCATCGACCCCACCCACTCGCTAGTGTCTGAATGTTCCGGTGATGAATCTTCGCCGCGGCGCCAGACTTTGCGTCTGCGTGCCGAGTCACCCCTGCACGGTTTTCTCGATCTTTACAACCATGCCGGCCAGGTACGACATGCCGAATTGCTGGATCTTTCCTTCGAAGGCATTGGCTTTCGCCTGCAAGGAACACCCCCCTATCCGGGGTCGGTCTGGAACGTGAACCTGTGCCTGCCGGAATGTGTCACCCAATTACAGTTTCAGCTATGTATCCAGTATGTGCGGCAGGACGAGGAGGGAAGGGGTATTTGCTGTGGCGCTCGTATCCTGCATTCCATCCCCGGTAATCAGCGCAGTCTTGCCAGAATCCTGGCCTGGCAGCAGCGTCGTCTGGTTCGCACATTTCGATTTCGAGGCAAACTCAAGGACCACGACACATCATGAACACCGTAATTGACGAACCACAGTCCTCCACTACCGCAGTACTTGCCCGCCAACCGATTCTCGATCGCAACCAGAACATCCTGGGTTATGAACTGCTATACCGTCACAATCGGCAGGCCGAGCACGCTGAATTCGATGATCCGGATGCCGCCAGTGCCAGTGTAATGCTGCGCGCTTGTACCGATTTCGGACTGGAACGTCTGGTCGGTGGTGACCTGGCTTTCATCAACATGACCTCGAAACTGTTGCGCATGGGGGTGCCGTTGCTGGCCCCTGATGATCGTCTGGTACTGGAGATTCTCGAAACTGAGACGATTGATCGACCCCTCATCCAAGCTGTCAAGGACTTGAAAAACCAAGGCTTCCGTATTGCCCTGGATGACTTTGAAGGGACCCTCGAAACCCCTGAGCAACACGAGTTGTTGCAACTACTGGATTTCATCAAGCTGGATATCCAGCTTGTACCTCAGCACGAACTCGAAGGATTGGTGAAGAAACTGCGTTCGGTATCCGCACAATTGATCGCCGAAAAGGTCGAAACCCCGGCTCAGTATCAGTTCTGTAAAAGTCTCAACCTTGATGGCTTCCAGGGCTACTATCTGTTCCGCCCGGAGATTACCGAAGAGGAAATCATCGGCGAAAGTCGCATCGGCATCATGCAACTGATGGCCGCCGTGGAAGCTCCGGATGCCGGGCCCAACGAATTGGCCGAGGCTATTCGTAACGATGCCGTACTCACCTACAAGCTTCTGCGCCTAGTCAATTCAGCTTTCTTTGGCCTACGTACTCAGGTGCGTTCCATCCAGCATGCTATCGTCTATCTCGGTATGAGCCGCGTGCGCCAGTGGGCTCGTATGCTGGCTATCGCGCGCCTCGATGACCAATCCCCCGCTCTGATGAAGACCTCGCTGAACCGCGCTCATGTATGCGAGTTGCTGGCCGCTGATAGCAATAATGAGCAGAAGGAACAGGCTTTTATCGTGGGTCTTTTTTCCTTGCTCGATGTGCTGATCAAAGCCCCCATGGAAAAGATTCTGGAAAACCTGCCGGTCGCCGAACCGATCCGCGTTGCCTTGCTACGCGGTGAGGGCCCGTGGGCGCGGACACTTAAAGATCTGCAACACTACGAACGTGGTGAATGGGAACTCATTCAGCCGCAACGGGTCGATGCGATTGCCAAAGTTTACATTGAGGCACTGCAATGGACCGATGAGGTTTTTGCCTCAATTCACAGCAACTAAGGATTTGCCACTGGCTTGGGTATGACCTTTTTTACTGGACTCCCGCCGGCACGGGCATGGCGAGATAAGCAACGACGTGCTTGTCCACAGCCGTGGTTCGCAGTGCGGGCCAGAGCGAATCCCGTAGGGCGACCGGCATGGAAACCGGTCGGTTCGTTGCCCGCTCATTCATGAGCGGGCAACGAACGCCTGCAACCCCGAACGCACCCACAGGGCGCGAACCCCGGCCACCCTTCTCTTGGCTAACTTCTCTCGGGCGGGCGAGAGAAGTAGCACGCCCACCATAGGTGATGGAGACTCATCGCTCTGGACGCAGAGCCGTGTCACAAAAAAAGGCCCACTATCCCGCCCGGTGGCAGACCCGGGATCCACAGTCTGGCGACACCGCCCAAGCAAACCTCTAACGTGATCCGGGCCGGGTGGATTCCCGCCTGACGAGAGAGACATGACACGTCCACAACAGGTAGCTGGAAGCTTGTCGTCCCGGACGCAGAGCGGTGTCACCACGGCTTGAGGCGGTTAGGCGTGCGCACCCAGCAGTCGACCCACCAGAGCGGTAAGGGCCATGGCGAACGCTCCCCAGAAAGTAACCCGTAGCACCCCGACCCACATTTTGGCCCCACCCGAACGAGAAGCCAGGGCCCCCAGCAGCGCCAGAAACAGTAACGAGCCAATCGAAACAACCGGCAACAACCAGCGCATCGATACCCATAACACCAAGGCCAGAGGCAGCGCCGCACCCACCGCGAAACTCGCCGCTGAGGCCATAGCCGCCTGCACCGGCCGGGCTCTATGAACCTCGGTCAACCCCAGCTCATCCCGGGCATGGGCTCCCAAAGCATCATGTTCCATCAACTGTAAAGCCACCCGGCGGGCCAGACCTTCATCCAGTCCGCGGCCCATGTAGATGCGCGTGAGTTCTTCCTGTTCGTAAGCCAGATTTGTTTCTAGCTCATGACGCTCGCGCTCCAGATCCGCATCTTCGGCGTCGGCCTGAGAACTGACCGAAACATACTCGCCGGAGGCCATTGACATGGCGCCGGCAATCAACCCGGCAATCCCCGCCGTCAGTACCGCCGAGCGTCCCACCTGGGCGGCCGCCACGCCCACGATCAGACTCGCCGTAGAAACAATGCCGTCGTTAGCACCCAATACCGCCGCGCGCAACCAGCCTATCCGTGCACTAAAATGACCTTCACTGTGACTGAACACGGTTTCATATCCTATATTTGTAATAATCTGATGAAACGGAACACAACCAGGGACGAGGCCTTCAATGATGGCGATAGCCAGGACAGGAGTCACCAAGCTTGCTCTGCCTATCCGATCTACTGGGGCAGGATGGTTCTCGTCCGAGCAAGATAAGGGGCCAGGGTACGAGGTCTTATTGCGGCGATCCGTGGTCTAGCCATCCCGACCCGTCCGTACTCCGACCCGCCGAGACGAACCATTCGGCCTTAAACTGTCCCAGGCGAGGATACCATCTATATAGATCGACGCGATGTCGATGACAACGTAGCGTTGCAGTCCACCTTCCCAGAAAACCTGTCAAGGTATCTGCGAGGGGGGTGGCCGATATCCTGCAACGCGGTCGCAGAGAGGATGCCGTCGGTTTATCAAGGTGCCCACCCGTCTCGGTGCTAAGCGCTTGCAGTCTTGACTCATGCTCAGCCCCCGAGAGAACGGTCTCGCCGATCAGGTAATACGGGCGAACCATGCGCCGTAGCCAGGCACATGGCAAACGTGGTCTTCCAGTCGACCTTCTACCAGACCGTGGCCAGTAAGGACTTCTTGAACCTTGATCTCAGGCAGGGGGATGGCTTGCTCAGTAGCACTGAGATTGAAGATGACCAGCATCTTGTCCTCCGCCCATTGCCGGGTAAAAACCAGTACCGGTGCGGACAACTCAAACCAATGGATGCAACCCCAACGTAGTGCGGGTTGCTGCTTGCGCCAATGCATGAAACGTCGGAAACGCTGTAGTGGTGAATCGGGATCGGCTTCCTGACAGGCTACCGACAAGGGACGATGTTCCTTCGGAATGGGTAACCAGGGCCGACCCGTGGTGAAACCAGCCGTCGAGGTATCCTGCCACGGCATGGGAGTGCGACAACCGTCACGCCCCTTGAAATTAGGCCAGAAAGCGATGCCGTAAGGATCGCGCAAGGCTTCGCGAGGCAGATCAGCTTCCGGCAAACCCAGCTCCTCACCCTGATACACACAGTACGAACCACGCAGACTGCAGGCCATAGCGCTCAGCATGCTGGCTTGATGCGGCGCTGGATTGGGGCCGGCCCAGCGTGACATGACCCGCTTCGAATCGTGGTTCGAAATCGCCCAACAAGGCCAGCCATTCGGCATTCTGCTTTCCAGAGTGGTGACGGTGGCCCGTATGTACTCGGCAGAACAGGCCTCGGTGAGCAGCTCGAAGCTGTAGCTCATGTGCAGACCGTGATCATGGGTGTATTCAGCCATGGTCGCCAGTGAATCTTCCGAGGCTACTTCCCCAAGCGAGGTGACCTCCGGATAACGGTCGAGCAAAGCCCGCAGCTCACGCAGGAAATCCAGATTCTCAGGCTGGGTGTTGTTGTACCAGTGATACTGATAAGCGTACGGATTGTCCGCTTGGAAGCCACGGCCATTGCGCTTTTCTGCAGGCTTGGGTGGATTGTCACGAAGCTGCCGATCATGGAAACAGAAGTTGATGGCATCCAGACGCAAGCCGTCGACACCACGCTCCAGCCAGAAACGTACGTTATCCAGGGTCGCACGGCGAACTTCAAGTTGATGGAAATTCAAATCCGGCTGGGACTCCAGAAAATTGTGTAGGTAGTACTGCTGGCGCCGTGGTTCCCAATGCCAGGCTATTCCTCCAAAGATCGACAGCCAGTTGTTCGGGGGGGTGCCATCAGGCTGCGGATCAGCCCAGACGTACCAGTCCGCCTTGGGGTTATCACGGCTCTGGCGACTTTCCTGGAACCAGGCATGTTCGATGGATGTATGGCTGAGTACCTGATCGATCATCACTTTCAGGCCCAGCTGATGGGCTCGCGCTAGTAGGTGGTCGAAATCCTGCAAGGTGCCGAACAGGGGATCGACAGCGCGATGGTCAGCGATGTCGTAACCAAAATCCGCCATCGGCGAGCTGAAGAACGGAGATATCCAGATCGCATCCACTCCCAGCGCCGCCACATAGTCCAGACGCGACAGAATCCCCGCCAGGTCACCGACGCCATCCCCGTTGCTGTCCTGGAAGCTTCGAGGATAAATCTGGTAGATGACGGCACCGCGCCACCACGGATGTTTACTCATGCAGCTCCCCTATTGATATTCATCCCGCCGCGGGCGGAAGCATTATCGTAATCCAGGCTTAAAGCTTAGCCGTGTGCAGGAGGCCGCCGCATGGCCCCGCATACGTATTCATGCACTCTGGCACGGCTAACCCATGCAGACGGATGTTGCCGCCATCTCCCCATACATCCCCCCGCACCAGCCTGAAGCCATCTTGGACAGGGTGCTTCAACTCCCATGAACGTCTATCGGCCACTCTTGAGACCGCCCTTTCAATAGGTAGAAGATCCGTCCCCGATCCCAGTCATGGTCTTCACTGCTGCGGCCCTGCAGAACACAATCCGTCCCGATTCAGGCAGCCCCTTAAACGTCTTCAATACGCCGAGGAATTAGGTGACGTAAGCAAGCCTCGAAACGACCCTGTCACAGTACTCTGAAGCTGGATTCAACCCCCGCAAAATGCCTGAAATTCCATGAATACGTATGCAGAATGCGTCGATCACATTTCTTTCACAGCTAGTATGCAAGGCACGTTACAAAGACATTACCAATGTCCTGTTCGTCTCAGGCTCGGGCTACCGCAACCAGGCAACCCAAGACTGGTGTAACTGCCATCGTTTTATTGGAGGGGGTCATAGTGAAACTCAAGCGAAACTTGTTAAGCGTAGCCTTAGCGTCGGCGATTCTGGTGGTCGCCACGGGAGTCCAGGCGCAAACCAGCAATCCACAAGCTACCAAGACGAATCAAACCAAGGGCGCGCAGAAGGCCCCCGGCAATCTGGGTGGTAAAGCTCGCAAGAAAGAAGCCAAAAAACTCAGTGCCATCGTGGTTCAGGGCTATGCCGCGAGTATCAAGAACTCGATCGGCATCAAGCGTTATGCCAGCGAGATCGTCGAAGCGGTCACCGCTGAGCAAATCGGTAAGCTACCGGGCGTAAGCATCGCCGCGACCCTCGGCCGCCTACCTGGTTTAGCCGTGCAGACTCTGAACGGCCGCCCCCAGGTGGTCTCCATCCACGGCTTCGGTCCGGATTTCAGCACGGCGCTGATCAATGGTAACGAGCAGGTCAGTACCGGCAACAATCGAGGCGTGCAATTTGACCAGTATCCTGCCAGTTGGTTCAACAGTGTAGTGGTCTACCTGACTCCCAAGGCCTCGTTGATGGGACAGGGTTTGGCCGGCACGGTGGATCTACGCACCATCCGCCCGCTGGATGAAACCCATCGTATCCTCGCGGTCAATGCCCGTTATGCCTGGAACAGTATGTCCAAGCTTTCGCCCGGATTGAGTAATCAGGGCTACCAGACTAACGGCATCTACGTCGACCAGTTTCTCAACCACACCCTGGGGGTCGCGCTGGGCATCGATTTGCAAAAAAATCCGACCCAGATCGAGCATCAACAGCCGTGGGGCTATCCTAATGTCAGCAACGGCGGGCCGGTGGTCATAGGCGGGTCGAAGAATTATGGCATTTCTGATCTTTTTGCCCGTACCGGGTTCCTGGGTACCCTGCAGTGGCGTCCATCGGAAAACTTCTCCAGCACACTGGACATGACCTACGACAACTTCCGTGAAAATCAGACGTTACGAGGTATCGAGTTCCCACTGAAATGGTCCGCGGCACAGTTGCAGCCGGGCTATACGGTCAGCAACGGCTTCGTAACCAGTGGTACCTACAACAACGTCAAGGCAGTCGTGCGTAACGACTACAACCGCAACTACGCCAAGGTCTACAACATCGACTGGAACAATAAGATTGCGATCAACGAAAACTGGTCCGCAACCGTCGACGCCAACTATTCACGGGCCAACCGGCGTAGCTTCCTCATGGAGTCTTACAGCGGTACCGGCTACAGCACCGCCAACGGGGCCACCGACACCATCGGTTTTACCGAGCTGGGTAATGGTCTGTTGTA
Source organism: uncultured Rhodanobacteraceae bacterium (assembly GCA_913053815.1). Lineage (GTDB taxonomy): Bacteria > Pseudomonadota > Gammaproteobacteria > Xanthomonadales > Rhodanobacteraceae > Metallibacterium. The sequence goes on along the minus strand of CAJXGK010000012.1, from coordinate 4,740 downwards.
CATGAACCCGACGTTGAATTATGACTCCAGCCAGATTGTGCTCACCGATCCGCAGGGCTGGGGAGCTGGCGCTACACCATCCATCGTGCAAGCCGGTTTCATCAACGCGCCCCGCACCACCGACTACATCGCCGACTTGCGGGCCAGCGTGGAGCGTGATTTTACCAGCGGGCCGTTCTCGAGCATGGAATTTGGTGTTGACCGCAAGACTCGCAACAAGACCTACGCGATCAACCAGATGTTCCTGACCCTGCCCAATGGCAGCCAGACGCTAACCAGCAACCCAATCGGCGCGCTGACCGCACCTATTCCGACGGCGGCACTGGTCAATGGGGGTAGCTGTGATCCCCTGGCATTCATGGGTATCGGCCCGCAGGTCTGCTACAACCCCCTGTATCTGCTGAACAGCGGTGCTCTTACCGTCTTCTCCACGTCCCTGTCATCTATCGCCGTACCCCCCAACTGGAAAGTCCGTGAAACCGATATCACGCCCTATCTGCAGTTTAATTTGGACACCCACATCGGCTCGATCCCGCTGACCGGCAACTTCGGTTTGCAGGTGGCACACACCCTGCAGTCATCGCAAGGGGCCCGCGTCACCGCCGGCAGTGGCAGTGGTATCAATGCCGGTACCCAAGCGCAACTCATACCGGTAAGCGGCGGTACCAGCTACACCCGTTATCTACCTAGCGTCAACCTGATTTTTGGGCTGGCCGAGAATACTCAGTTGCGCGTAAGTGCAGCACGGGTGATGGCGCGGGCGCGCATGGATCAGATGAGTGCCAGCCTGGGTATCAGTGGCAACATCACCCATCTCGCTTCGACTAATCCGAATCTGTCCTACTTCAGTGCATCCGGTGGCAATCCCCAGCTGCTGCCAACCATGGCCGACAGTTACAACATCAGCCTTGCGCACTATTTCGCTGACAATTCGGGTTACGTGTCGGCGATGGCGTACATGCTGAAGCTGCATGACTACATCAATCCCAATGCGGCCTACCTGGCGGATTTCACCCCCTTCATCAGCAGCTACCTGACCCCGGCCCAGCAGCAATTGCTGGGTACCCCGTTCGGCATAGTCTCCGGTCCGGTCAACAATGGCTACGGCAACGTCAAGGGCCTCCAGGCCGTCGCCAGCATTCCACTGAAGCTGTTCACCCCGGTCCTCAACGGCTTTGGCGTAGTCCTTAGTGCCGACTACACCAAGAGTTCGCTGGTCTACGCAGGTAATCCCAACTCGATTACCGTGCCCGGCCTATCGAAGTGGGTGACCAACGCCACCGTATACTACGAACATGGCGGTTTTCAGGCCCGGGCCAGCCGGGCTTACCGCAGCAGCTTCCTGGGTGAAGTCAGTGGCATCAGCGCTACCCGTATCCTGCAGACCATCCAGGGCGGTTCTACCTACGATGTCCAGGTCAGTTATGCTCTGCAGAGTGGCCGGTTCAAGGGCCTGACCTTCATCCTGCAGGGTAGCAACCTCACCAATAGACGCTTCGTCACCTTCCAGAATGGTGATCCGCGCCAAGTGCAAATCTGGGAACGCTATGGTCGAAGCTATCAACTTGGTGTCTCCTACAAGTTCTGAGTCGCAATATACGTTGTCCATTCAACCCCGTTGTCGCATGGCAACGGGGTTTTTTATTGGTGATCTGCCATAGCCCAGGTTAGCGTGACAGAACACCTTGCAGTTCGAAGATAGGAGGCCCTCAGATCATGAGTGATAACCGAATTAAGCGTGTAGTCATCGTTGGCGGAGGTACCGCCGGCTGGATCACTGCCACCTCGCTGACCAAGGCCATCACCTCGGCCCAGCTGAGTTTCTTGCCAACATCTACACCCTGATCCATCGGACTGTACCGACCCTGCCCGGCCACGCTCAGTTCATTGCTGAACACTGCAAAGCTGAAACTCCAACCTGATCCAGCTGTTGCCTATTTTCTCGTTATCCCGGGTGACGCGACCCTTCGGCCGTCATCCCGGGATCCACGCTCTGACCACTTCGTCCGATGGGGCCTCATACGTAGTCCGGGCCGAGTGGATTCCCGCCTACGCGGGAATGACGACAAGAGGGTTTCCTGCGCCTACGGCGCCCGAGTTCATTTTCTTTCTTGTCAAAGAAAACGAACCAAAAGAAGGCCCCCCGGTTTGGCGCCTTGCGGATCTTCAATCCGCAAGAACCGTGCGTGCCGTCCGGGTCGGGCCCTCAGGCCATCCTGGCCTGAGGGCCCGATGACCCGCATCCCTGCGGGCCTAGTCTACCGTCACGCACCGCCGCACAGGGGGATAACAAGAAAGGAACCCGGCACCCGCAATGATTCCGGCACTACGGCGCCACCTTACCTTTTTACGTCATCCCGGGCGGAACGCAGTGGAGACCCGGGATCCACGCTTTGACGGTATCGCCCGATTTGGACGCTACGACTGCACCCCGCAAGGCTGTTCAGTGTACTGCTGATGGGGGCATAGCCTACACAGCTTCACTGATAACTTGTCGCAAGCCGGCCAGCCTACGCGGCGCATCCACCTTGCTGCGCAGATCAACCAGTAGATCGTGATGCTGCGGCCAAACCTCTTGGCCGGCCAGCCCCGCCAACCAGTTCGGATTGCGGGACAACTCGAGTTCTTCGGCAGCGATCCGACCGTTGTGTCGAAGATGATCGATCTTGCACTGCAGCGTATCCGGAACTGCCATGTTTACGTTTGCGCAACCAGTCATGGTGCTGGGGCACACGCATCGAAATTGGCACCGAACTGACCCCACGGATGAAAAATGGTCTCTACCGTCTTTTTCACTCTGAATACGTATGCAGATATCGCCCGTCGATACGGACAGCGACCTATTATGACTACTACATCGGGAAGCCGCCCTACTTGCTGCGCCGGGTCCTTACCCCCGCAAGCGTGCTCAGGTTGCCGCCCCGACTTCCATCCTGCTGCCGGAGTTGCTGATGAACCGTTCCTTCGCTTTCACTTCGGCTATCCCTGCCGCAATCCTACTGCTGGTCTTGGGAATGGTCTCCAGCGTGTTCGCGCAAACAGCTTCCACCAGGGTCTCCACGATCAAGAAAAGGGACGCTACACCCCGGCTTCGGACCTCCAAGCCAACCCATGGCCACCCCACCTCTGGCGTGTACTACGAAATCTTCGTGCGCTCGTTCTATGACAGCAATGGCGACGGCATCGGTGATCTTAACGGCGTCACCCAAAAACTTGGCTACCTCAAATGGTTGGGGGTCAGTGGCATCTGGTTGATGCCGATCAACCCCTCGCCGAGTTACCACGGTTACGACGTCACCCACTACCGGGCCATCAATCCGCAATACGGCACCATGCAGGATTTCAAACATCTGCTGACGGCCGCACACCGGCTCGGCATTAAGGTCATCATCGACCTGGTGATCAACCACACCAGCAACCGGAACCCCTGGTTCAAAGCCGCACAAAATCCCCACAGCCCCTACCGCAACTGGTACCACTGGGCAGGATCGAAGACTCATCTCAAGGCCATCAGCGTGGTCGGTGGACCGGTGTGGCGAGCCGATGGTAAACAGCACTATATGGGCATTTTCTGCCCCTGTATGCCAGACCTGAATTACAACAATCCAGCAGTACGCCACGAAATGATTGCCATCGGACGCTTTTGGCTGAGAAAAGGTGTGGATGGGTTTCGCCTGGATGCCGCCCGGCACCTGTATGTAAAACGCCCGTCACAAGTTCACAATCCGGTGGCGGTCGGCAAGGATATCGCTTGGTGGAGGCAATTCCGCCAAGGTATCGATAGGGTCAACCCCCATGCCTATCTGATCGGTGAAGTCACCGATAACGACTATCGGCAAATGGCGCCGTACTTCAAGCCCTTGAACGCGACCTTCGATTTTCCTCTTGCCCAACGTCTCATTAAAATGGCCGCAAAAGAACGCAACGACCATCTCGGCGCAACCCTGGTGGCTATCCAGAAGGTCTACCGCGCCGCAACCGGACACTATGTCCAGGATGCTCCGTTCCTGAGTAACCACGACCAGAATCGGGTCATGAGCGATCTGCACGGCAATCTCAACCATATGAGAGTCGCCGCCCAGTTGCTGCTGACCCTGCCAGGCAATCCTTTCATCTACTACGGGGAGGCCATCGGCATGCGTGGGGTCAAACCCGACCCCCATCTGCGTGAACCGATGCGTTGGGAGCTAAGCCGCAGCGCCCCTGGGGAAACCACCTGGGAGGCCTCACCCATTCCTGCCGCTGAGGATGTCTCGGTTGCCGCTGAACGCAAGCAACCGGGCTCGTTGCTTAGACTGTATCGGACACTCATACATTGGCGCCAACAGATCGCCCCCCTGCGGGATGGCGTCGTGGCCCGCTATCCCATATCCAACCCAGCTATCGTCACCTACCGGTTGAGCGACCCGGAGGCACAGATCCTGGTGGTTCACAATCTTTCCGGCCAGTCCCATACCGTGGACCTGCTTGCACACCGGTATGGCCGCTTTGACAGCGTACTCCGCAAGACCCGAACCAACATCCGGCTCAATCGCGACAGCCTCGAAATGCCGCCCTACTCCACCGCCATCCTCGAAGCTCACCACTCGGGCATCCATCGACACTAAACCATCATGAAACACATCCAAGCTGCGGTTCGAATCCACCATGCTCTTATCTTGCTGGCGATGCTGCTGCCGGTAAAGCAAAAGCTGCTTCCTGTGCAGGCTGCCACGGTGCTTCCGGTATCAGCGCTGTACC
>CAJXGK010000011.1 GCA_913053815.1 uncultured Rhodanobacteraceae bacterium | reverse complement strand
CGACCTGACCATCCCGGTGCCGAGACACGATGCGCAAACGTGGGGTGTCACGGGCGCATAAGTGGGGTAGCCATTGGCGTGACGGGAGCCAACAGACCTCCAGGATCGGCTGCTTCTGACCTGATTTCACACTTCCCCATCGTCCTCTCATAATCAAGACAAGGGAACAACATGCTTAAGCTTTATCACTGTGAAAACGCTCGCTCCTTCCGACCGCTGTGGACTATGGAGGAGATGGGGTTGTCGTATGAACTCAAGATGCTACCGTTCCCCCCACGTGTACATGACAAAAGCTACCTACAGATCAACCTATTGGGTACGATTCCTGCTTTTTTCGATGACGACATATTGATGACCGAATCGGCCGCGATCTGCCAGTACTTAGCCAGCCGCCACGGCCCAACCGATCTGGATGTGCCGGTGTCCGACCCCGCTTATGGCACCTATCTTAACTGGCTGCACTTTAGCGAAGCGACCCTAACTTTCCCGCAGACATTAGTGGTGCGCTACGGTCACTTCGAAGCGCCGGAGCGGCGTTTGCCACAAGTAGTGGAGGATTACAAGCAATGGTTCCTAGCCCGATTGCGAGCCGTCGATACAGCGATTTCGGCACGCGATTACTTATGTGCGGATCGCTTCACCACGGCGGATATCTCGGTGGGTTACGCGCTCATGTTGGCGGAAATGATCCAGCTTGCCGCCTATTTTCCGCAGGCAGTTGCCGCCTATTGGCAGCGCCTCAAACAGCGTCCCGGATATCTGAGTGCACTGGAGCGGCAGCGTACGGCGGCAGCCGAGCAAGGCATCAGTCGGTTGGCCACACCCCTATACCTATTTGGACGGGCATGATCCAACTTACGGGGTATTTTCTGCAGGCAGTCGCTACCTATTGGCGGTGAATCAAGTCATGCTCCAGGAACCTGAGCCTGCTGGAGGGTCCGCATATCGCAGTAGAACAGGACAGCAGAACGTGGGGGGAGGGGGGCGACTGTGCAGGCTCACCTAAATCGCCGCGCTGCTTGCAAGCAGCCCATCTCATTATGCTGAATGAATACAATGAAATTAGATAATTTTTTGCAACCCCGCCGGTGACGCTCAGCAAAGCGGATATTCTGGATTTTGCGCAACGTAATGATCCCCAATATTTTCATATTGACGAAGAAGCCGCTCGTTCAGGACCCTTTGGTAGGTTGATTGCCTCCGGCTTCCATACTCTGACTGCCGTATGGATCGAGTGGATCAGAATGGATGTACTTGGCCGGGATTGCCTCGGAGGGATGGGTATGGAGCATATGGCCTGGAAACTACCGGTGTTTCCCGATGACACCCTGCATGGCACATTAACGGTATTGAAAACTCACAAACTGAATAATAAAAAAGGGATTCTAACCCTTGGCATTGAGGTGTCCAACCAGAATGACAAGCTAGTGATGTCTTGTGAGACGGCTATTCTGGTCCGAGTCTCTTGACCAGATTGCCCAGCTAGCCCTCCTTTAAATGTACAACAACCACTTGGCACAAGAAGGTTTCCAGCCGGGCATTTATAGTAAAGAAATGTGGGGATATGAAAAACGCCCAACGGCACCTGCTGGGCCTTTTATGCCGCGGATTAGAATGCACAACGTAAGCCACCTATGACTGTTATAGAAACGCAAATCTCGACTAACTCCGATCCCTATCTGTCCAACCGGGATGGCATGCTTGCGTTGCTTGAGCGACTGCGAACCCTGGAATCTCGCACCCGTAACACTTCGGCCGCTTCCAGGGCACGCTTCGAAAAACGCGGTCAGTTGTTACCACGGGAGCGAATCGCCTTGGTACTGGATTCCGGGGTACCCTTCCTCGAACTCTCGACTCTGGCGGGCTATTGCATGGATACGCCGGACCCGGATAAGAGTGTGCCGGGTGGCGGAATCATCACCGGTATCGGTGATATCTCCGGCGTACGCGTCATGCTCACAGTCTCCGATTCCGGTATTAAGGCAGGTGCCATGCAGGCCATGACCATGGGGCTGGACAAGCAGCTGCGAATACAGGAAATGGCACTGGAAAACAAGCTGCCGTTGGTGCAACTGGTCGAGAGCGCCGGCGCTAATCTGCTCGAATATCGCGTTGAGCAATTCATCCGTGCCGGCAGTATGTTTCGTAACCTGGCGCGACTGTCCGCAGCCGGGTTGCCGGTTGTAACGGTGACCCACGGTTCGTCGACTGCCGGCGGAGCCTACCAGACTGGCCTGTCTGACTACATTATTATGGTGCGCGGTCGCTCGCGTGCTTTCCTCGCCGGGCCGCCATTACTCAAGGCCGCGACCGGTGAGGTCGCCACTGAAGAAGAACTGGGGGGTGCTGAAATGCACACCTGCGTGTCGGGTCTTGGTGACTATTTGGCTGAGGATGACCGCGATGCCTTGCGCTTGGTGCGCGAGATCATGGCGAACCTGGATTGGGGGCACCGGACTGCGCCGGTCCCCGCTGACGGCATTCGCCCGCCACGTTACGCCGCCGAGGAACTGCTCGGGATCATGCCGATGGATTACAAGCGTCCGGTCAACATGAAGGAAGTCATCGCACGAATTGTCGACGCTTCCGAATTTCTCGAGTTCGGTGCCAATTATGGCCCGGCTACAGTTTGTGGGCATGCCCGCATTGAAGGCCTACCCGTGGGCATCATCACCAATAATGGCCCCATTGACCTGGCCGGGGCAACCAAGGCAACGCATTTCATACAGACCTGCTGTCAGGCGCGCATCCCGATCCTGTATATGAACAACACGACCGGTTTCATGGTGGGCCGCGACTACGAGCAGGGCGGCATCATCAAGCACGGCGCCAAGATGATCCAGGCGGTAACCAATGCTACGGTGCCGCAAATCACGCTATATTGCGGCGCATCCTTCGGGGCCGGTAATTATGGCATGTGCGGGCGTGGCTTCCATCCGCGTTTCTGTTTCTCCTGGCCCAACGCCAAGACGGCGGTGATGGGCGGCGAGCAGGCGGCGAAGACGATGAGCATCGTTACCGAGGCCGCCATGAAGCGTAAGGGAGGCAAGGTTGACCAGCAAAGGTTGGCTGCGCTCGAACAGCAAATTATCCGCACCTTCGATAGCCAAATGGATGTCTTCACTACCAGTGCCCGGCTTCTCGACGACGGAGTCATCGATCCGCGCGATACCCGTGCGGTACTTGCTTACGTGCTCTCGGTTTGCCGGGAGGCTGATGTGCGCGAGCCCCAACAGATCCAGTTCTCGGTAGCGCGTCCTTGATGCAGCCCCTGCCGTGCATGCCCGCCGCTACGACACAGCAGTGCCAGGCTGTACTTCGACAAGGTCTAAAAAATTTCCCGGAATGGCTACACTCATGAACCAGGCCACGCCTTTCAGCAAGATTCTCATTGCCAATCGGGGCGAGATCGCTCTGCGTATAATACGCACCGCTCATGTAATGGGCTACCATACCGTGGCCGTGTACTCCAGTGCCGACCGCCGGTCTCGCCATGTTCGCACAGCCGATCAGGCGGTATGTATCGGTGACGCGTTGCCGGCGCAATCCTATCTACGCATTGAGGCAGTCATCGAGGCGGCCAGACTGAGCCGGGCCGATGCGATTCATCCTGGCTATGGCTTCCTCGCCGAAAACGCCGAACTTGAGCGGGCCTGTCGGGAGGCCGGCATCGTGTTCATCGGCCCTTCGGCTGAGGCCATCGTTGCCATGGGCAATAAGGCCGGGGCCAAGCAGTTGATGACGGATGCCGGGGTACCTTGCGTACCGGGCTATCAAGGCGAGGATCAGAGCGAACAAAATCTGTTGGAGCAGGCTAAGAAGATCGGTTTCCCGATCATGATCAAGGCCACGGTTGGCGGCGGCGGCCGAGGTATGCGTTGGGTGCAGCAAGCAGCTGATTTTGCGGATGCACTGCGCAGCGCACGCTCAGAGGCGCAGAACGCCTTCGGCGATATGGAAGTGCTCCTAGAGCGTGCCATCGTTGCCCCGCGACATATCGAAATCCAGATTATGGCTGACCGCTACGGTAATGCGATCCATTTGGGTGAGCGCGACTGTTCGATCCAGCGTCGTCACCAGAAGGTGGTGGAGGAGGCCCCGTCGCCGGCGGTGAGTCCTAACTTACGTGCGCAGATGGGTGCTACGGCAGTGACCGCGGTTAAGACCATCCGATACGAAGGTGCCGGCACGCTGGAGTTCTTACTGGATAGGGATGGCAATTTCTTCTTTATGGAAATGAACACCCGGCTCCAGGTGGAACACTCGGTGACCGAGGCCATCACCGGGCTGGACCTGGTGGAATGGCAGCTGCGCATCGCTGCCGGTGAGCCGCTGCCACTACAGCAGGAGCAGGTGCGTTGGTGCGGACACGCCATTGAGGTGCGGCTGTGTGCGGAGAATCCAGCGCAATCGTTTATGCCGCAGAGTGGGCGCATGCGGCTATGGCAAATGCCCGATTCGATTCGCGTTGAACATGCTCTGGAATCCGGTGCGGAGGTGCTGCCGTTCTACGACTCCATGATCGCCAAGTTAATCGGGAGCGGTAGTGATCGTGAAGCAGCACGGCGCAAGCTGCTCGGCGGACTGGAGGACTCGGTGGCCTTGGGCGTGGACACCAACCAGGCTTTTCTGATCGAATGCCTGCGGCATCCGGTCTTTATTGCCGGAGCGGCCACCACCGACTTCATTACCGAGCATGGCCCGTTGTTGCTGGAAGAAAACCCGGATAGCCACGTACGCGCCAGCGCGCTGGCGGCGGTGATACTGTATGTTACCGACGAACGTGGCCGTACAGATACCAGCGTCAGAAGCATTGCCCAGCAGCTTCCGGTGACGTTCAATTTCGATATCGGTGGCGAGCCGTGTGCGGCTGAAGTAACCCAGTGCGTTAATAGCCGGTTCCAGGTCAGCTTTGCGGAAAAGACGCTTGAGCTGCAGTGGGTCGAAGTTGAGGGGGATCGGGTGCGCTTCGCCTGCGATGGCCTCACCGAATGTGCTGTACTGGTCCGCGACCGCAACCTGTTGCTGTTGCGCTATCGCGGCCGTGCTTACCGCGTCGAAGATCGTACCTATGCCGCCGCCATCCACGGTCGGAATGCTGCGGGCGATGGGAAGATCCGCGCATCAATGAACGGACGTGTGGTGGCGGTCCTGGTTGGCATTGGCGACACCGTGTCGACAGGACAGCCGGTGCTGGTGCTGGATGCGATGAAGATGGAGCATGTGCACCAAGCTCCGGTAACCGGTACGGTGATTGCGCTGAGCGTTGCTGAAGGTGAGCAGGTTGCAGCGGCGCAGGTCTTAGCAGAGATTGAGATCCCCCCATCGACGCTGCATCAGGCAGGCACGCAGAAGGCCGATGGGGGATAAGAGACCGGTTTCGGGTGATACCTATGCCAGGGGTTGCCGAGTCCATTTTCTTAGGTTGGAGGGACGTCTATGTCCATCCAGCCGCAGTCGAAATACCTATTACCCACTATCTTGGGACCATGTGAGTCGCCGGTCCGGTCGGCAAATGACCACGTGACATGCTACAGGAGAGACAAACCATGACAGATCAGCCACAGGTATTACTGGAGCGGCGTGGGCAGGCCTACTGGATAACATTGAACCGGCCGAACAAGCGCAATGCGCTCAATCAGGCGATGATCGACGCTATCGGCAAAGGCTACGTGAACGCGCATGCCGATTCCAGGGTACGCGTCATCGTGCTTACCGGCGCGGGTGATAAGGCGTTTTGCGCTGGTGCTGATCTACAGCCGGGGGCGGGCTTCACCTTCGATTACGCCCAACCCACCACGATTTACGCGGACCTGATACGGATGGCGGCCAGGGCAACTTTACCCAGCATCGCACGGCTAAACGGCGTATGCATGGCCGGCGGTATGGGACTGTTGTGCATGACCGACATGGCGGTAGCCAGTGAGCATGTGCGTTTTGGCTTACCCGAAGTCAAGGTGGGGGTATTTCCGATGCAGGTACTGAGCCTTATGCAACGGCTGATACCGCAGCGCGTGCTGCGTGAATGGTGCCTTTCCGGTGAGCCGTTCGATGCGGCTGTCGCGCGCGAGCATGGGCTGGTCAATTACGTGGTATCGGCAGCGGAGCTGGATGCAAAAATAGACTGGTTGGTGGAGCGACTGGTGGATAAGTCACCTACCGCGATCCGGCGGGGTAAGGCCGCCATGCGCGCCATAGAGGCGATGTCCTTCGAGCAGGCTATTGCCTATACCGAAACCCAGATTGCCACGATGGCGTTGACGGAAGACGCACGAGAAGGTATGGCGGCCTTCAATGAAAAGCGCCCACCACGCTGGACCGGGCGTTGAAATAGCAGGCAACACGGGGTCAGGGCGGGGTGGTCAAGGTCAGCAGTTTTCAGTGTAGTTTATCACTTGTCACCCCAGTTTCATTGAGACCAGCAAAAACGATTCGTCGTTTTCGACGATTCTGCATACTAGACTATTCTGTATTGTTACTGCCGTTGCTTTATGTAAAGAGCGGTCCATGAAACTTGACTCATCGATTACTGCCGTCGTGACCGGTGGGGCCTCGGGGCTGGGTGCAGCGGTGGCTCGTAGCCTTGCCGCTGCAGGCGTCAAGGTGGCATTGTTCGACCTCAACGAAGCGCAAGGCGAGGCGCTGGCCACCGAGCTCGGCGGCGTATTTTGTCACGCGAATGTGATCTCTGATACCGATGTCGATGCCGCCTTCAGCAAGGCACGGGCGACGCTCGGTCAGGAGCGCATCCTGCTCAACTGTGCCGGAATTGGCAATGCCTTCAAGACGGCCAGTCGCTCCAAGAAGACCGGAGTCATCACACATTTCCCTATCGCTGAGTTCGACAAGATCATCCAGATCAATCTGGTTGGTAGTTTCCGCTGTGTGGCCAAGTCGGCCGCCGGCATGCTGCAATTGGAACCGTTGGCCAATGGTGAGCGTGGAGTGATTGTTAATACGGCCTCGGTGGCCGCTCAGGATGGCCAGATCGGTCAAGCGGGCTATGCCGCATCCAAGGCGGCTATCGTCGGCATGACCTTACCGATCGCCCGTGACCTAATGAACGAGGGAATTCGCATCAATACCATTATGCCCGGTATCTTCGATACGCCGTTGATGTCCAGCTTGCCTGATGGCGTCAAGCAGGCACTGGCCGTTTCGGTACCTTTCCCCAAACGTCTGGGCCAGCCCGAGGAATTTGCGGCACTGGCCGAAGCAATGATTACCAACGGATATTTCAACGGCGAAAGTGTACGCCTGGATGGGGCCATTCGCATGGCACCGCGTTAAGTTGCCGTGTCGTTTGCCATGTCGCTTCGACCCCGTGAAATAGCATGACATCTCCCACACGCCGTAATGATTCGGTGATCAACTTGAGGAAATAAACATGGCTGAAGCCTATATCGTGGCGGCAACCCGGACTGCCGGTGGTCGCAAGGGCGGACGACTTTCCGGCTGGCATCCGGTAGATCTGGCCGCGCAGGTACTCAACAATCTACTGGATCGCAGCGGTGCCGATCCGGCACTGATTGAAGACGTGATCATGGGTTGTGTGGGCCAGGTCGGTGAGCAGGCATCCAACATCGCACGCAACGTCGTGCTGGCCTCGCGCTTTCCCGAGTCGGTGCCGGCCACGTCGGTTGACCGGCAATGCGGCAGTTCACAGCAGGCGCTGCACTTCGCCGCGCAAGCAGTGATGTCTGGGGTGATGGATGTGGTAATTGCCGCCGGCGTGGAAAGCATGACCCGGGTACCTATGGGAACCAGCGTGGTGCTGCCGAGCAAGGCCGGGCTCGGTGACTACATGAGTCCCGGCATCCGGAAGCGCTATCCTGAAGTGGCCGAATTCAGCCAGTTCGTTGGTGCTGAGATGATGGCCACCAAGTACCAACTGAGTAAGGATCAACTGGATGAGTATTCTCTGTTGAGTCACCAGCGGGCCATCGAAGCCACGCGTGCAGGAAACTTTGAAAGTGAAATTTTACCGTTAGAGGTGCGCCTGCAGGAGGGGGGCGCCAACGGTGAGATACATACTGTCGACGAGGGTATCCGCTTCGATGTGTCCCTTGATGGTATCCGTGGGGTCAAGGCGGTTAAGGAAGGCGGCCACATCTCTGCGGCCAACGCCAGCCAGATCTGTGATGGGGCCTCCGGAATGATGGTTGTCAACGAACGCGGTCTGAAGACCCTCGGGATCAAACCGCTGGGAAGAATCCACCACATGACGGTAATAGGTCAAGACCCGGTGATCATGTTGGAAGCCCCTATTCCCGCCACCCAGCGCGCCTTGAAGAAAGCCGGCCTCACGATTAACGACATCGATCTGTTCGAAGTCAACGAAGCATTTGCGCCGGTACCTCTGGCTTGGCTGCAGGTCACGGGTGCCGACCCCACCCGGCTAAATGTCCATGGCGGTGCCATTGCCCTGGGACACCCGCTGGGCTGCTCGGGTACCAAGCTGATGACGACCCTGCTGTATGCCCTCAGACAGAGAGGGTGCCGCTACGGTTTGCAGACCATGTGCGAAGGCGGTGGATTGGCTAATGTCACTATTATCGAACGGCTTTAAGTTAGGACCCGCCGCTTCAGCGTCCACCGTTGCGGCGGGTGCTGAAGCGGCACTTCGGTATCACCATTCTCCCTTCTGACACTTGCTTGTGTGGCGGAAGGGTAGGTTATCTTGTTATGCAGGTTTCTCAGTAAATTATGGGCATGGGCCTCTAGGAGCTTGTTGGACTTAACATTGCAACCGCCGGTTCTATTTAACGATAAAGATCGAAAAACTGTCCTCAATTTTTCATCCACCTCGCTACGACCCTCCAAGTCCGACAAGCTCCTAAGGACGCCTGCCTTGACAAGCTCAAGTTTTTCCGTATGGAGTCGATACCCTTCAGCAAGGCGGTCTTGTCCATGCCGGTAGGTCCGCCGGATTGCAATACGCGCCGGTAAGTCCGGCATCTCCGATCTCTTGAGGATAATGTTATGGAAGTTATCAACACCAACATCATGTCGTTGACCGCACAGAATAATCTGACCAAGTCACAAAGTTCCTTGGCGACTGCGATGGATCAGTTGTCTTCCGGCCTGCGTATCACCAGCGCGGCATCCGATGCTGCCGGTATGGCAATCGCGACCGGTTTTACCACCCAGATCAACGGCCTCAACCAGGCCATTCAGAATGCCAACAATGGTTTGTCGCTGGCGCAGACGGCCGGTAGTGCGCTGAGTTCCATCACGGCCAACTTGCAGCGTATCCGCCAATTGGCCGTGGAATCAACCAATGCCACCAATTCGTCGGCGAACCGCCAGCAGATCAATCAGGAAGTCCAGCAGCGTCTGGCTGAAATCACCCGGGTTGCATCACAGACCACCTTTAATGGTCAGCATGTCCTGAACGGCACCTTCGGCCAAGCAGCCTTCCAGGTTGGCGCCAATGTCGGCCAGACTATCACCGTCAACATGAGTCAAGGGGCCAAAGCCACCCAGATGGGCTCGATCGTAACGGTGAACGGCGGTTCTGCTGCGGTCAGTGTGGGCGGTAGCGCCTTGACCGCCGGTCAGCTCACCTTGGCGTTGTCCAATGGCACCACGGCAGCGGTGGCCGGTTCGGCTAATTTTGTCGGCTCGGATGTCTATCACGGTGCCGGATCGGCCTATGCCATCTCCGGGGCCATCAATGGTGCCAACCTGCAGGGCGTGACCTCGATCGCCAGTGACAACCAAACTTTTGGGGTGGCGGCTGTGACGGCCTCGGGGACGAGTGCCGCAAACTACGCACTCAAGATCAACGGTGTCAGTGTGCTGTCGCAGTCGGTCGCCAGTCCGACCACAGGTCAGGTTCTGGCGAGCACCCAGGATATTCTGAATGCGGTCAATTCCGCATCGGGGCAGACCGGGGTGACGGCGGCCTTGAACAGCAGCGGCAAGCTGGTGTTGTCCTCAGCCGATGGCGGCAATATCAATATCACGCAGACCAGTAACGGTACCACTGCTATCACGGGTGTTCTGACCACAGCAGCGGTGACCGCTACTCCGGCTACGTTTACTTCGACCCTGGTGCCATTCCAGCAGTCTGGGGCTACGCCGGGCACGTACGCCTTCACGGTTGATGGTACTACCGTCACTATGACCAGCCCGTTGACGGCGGCGGGTACCCTGACGGTTGCGCAAACAGTGACCGCCATCAACTCTGCTCTGACGGCCGCGACGGGGCTCGGCACTATCAAAGCAAGCGCGGGTACGACCACGAACACGATCGTCTTTAGCGACTCGACCGGTACGCAGGTGGTCCTTGCCGGAGGGACCCTTGATGGTACTAATCTTACTGCTGGCAGCCTGAGCATAGGCTCATCCAGTAATGGTGTTGTTGGGTCCGGTTCCGCCATTGCTACGCAGACCTACCAGGGTCAGGTTACGCTGTACTCGCAGCAGGCGCTGACTATGACTGGAACCAGTGCGGGTGTTCTGTCCAATCTCGGCTTTCAGGGTAGTGGTGCGACGACGGCGACCATCAATGCGGCCCTGAACACCGGCATCACCCTGGCCAACCAGAACGTGGATACGGTGGTGGCATCGAACCAGACCATCCTTTCGGTGGACTCGGCGCTGGCCACGATCAATAGTCTGCAGGCCACCCTGGGCGCGGTACAAAACCGTTTTTCATCGACCATCGGCAACCAAACCACGGTGGTGCAGAACCTGACCCAGGCGCGTTCGCGGATTCAGGATGCTAACTTCGCTTCAGCGACGGCGGCCTTGAGCCGAGCCCAGGTCTTGCAGCAAGCAGGTATCTCGATATTGGCGCAAGCCAACCAAATGCCACAATTGGCACTGAAGTTGCTGCGGTAAACAGAGGATGCACGGATGGAATTGACCGGGGCGGCCGTTTGTTGCCGCTCCGGTTGATTGCTGGGTGAGGTAGCGAGCGTTGTTTACCGTCAGATCGGGTGTTGCAGGCTATTGGTACAGGTCTTGCTGAGTAAATCTGGAAGGATCCAGTATCGATCCACCGATCGGTCGTCCTAAGCGAGAATCGGCTGAGCCCTTGAAGTCAATCAGGATATTTCAATGAGTAGTATCGCCTCATCCCTGCCCGCCAATTTGCCATCTAGCCAGACGGCTGCAAGCACCTCGAGTTTGTCGCCCTCGGGTAGCGCCACCCAGGGGGTACTTAGTTCGATGGGCATCGGCTCGGGCCTCAATGTTTCCAAGCTAATCTCGACCCTGGTGCAGGCCGATACCGCCGCCCAGCAAAACCAGATCAATGCAGAAATCGCCACGGCTAAAACCAGCATTTCGGCCATCAGCACCCTGCAAGCGGCCTTGAGCGGCATTCAGAGCAGCCTCAGCGGTTTGAGTGATGGTTCAGTATTCAAGACCTATCAGGTTACGGCTGCCGGAGCCGCCGGGGCGGCGGCCAGTTTCAGCGCCAGCGCTGGATCGACGGCGGCGGTCGGCCAGTACAGTATTGTGGTGACTCAGCTGGCGCAGGCCCAGGTGCTGACCTCCAGCGCCTTCGCCAGTAGCGCAACGGTGATCGGTACCGGTAGCCTGGTGGTGGGGGTGGCCGGTAAATCGACCGCCCTCACTATCGACTCATCGAATAGCAGTTTGCAAGGTATCGTCGATGCCATCAACCAGGCGCCGGGCAATCCCGGGGTCACGGCCTCGATCGTTAATGCCAGTGATGGCGCGCATTTGATTTTGAGTGCCAAGCAGAGCGGTGCTGCCAATACCATTACCGTGACCTCCAGTGGTGGTAATGGCGGCCTCACCGCTATCAACTACGATCCGGCCGGTGGTGGTCCCAACAATCTGAGCGTGCAGACGGCGGCTCAGGATGCCAGTTTGAGCGTCGATGGCCTGGCGGTGAGCAGTGCCTCCAATGTGGTGACCGCCGCACTGCCCGGGGTCAGCCTCAATTTGCAGTCGGCAGATCCAGGAGTGACCCAGACGCTTGGTATCGGTCTCGATACCGGTGCCGTCACCCAGGCCCTGCAGGGTTTGGTTACCGCCTACAACGGCTACAACAGCTCGGTTGCGCAACTGGCCAGTTACGACCCCGGTAGCGGCAAGGCCGGGCCCTTGCTGGGTGATGCCAGCCTGCTGGGGCTGGGTAGTCAGTTGACTACGGCGCTGGGCAGTGTGGTCGGGGCCAGCGGTGCGTCGCTGCAATCCCTGGCCGATATCGGTATCAACTTCAATACCGATGGTTCCCTGAGTCTCGATACCAGCAAGCTCAGTATTGCCTTGCAGAGCAACCCCTCGGGGGTGGCGGCGCTATTCAACAGCAATAATGGTTATGGTGCGCAGGTGTCGAAGGTGCTCAATGCTTTCAACGGCCCGACGGGAACCCTGGATGGCCGGGTGCAGTCCTTGAACGCACAGATCCAGCACTACAGCCAGGAACAAGCCAATTTGAACCAGCTGATCACCACCGAAACGGAGGCCTACCGAATCCAGTTCACGGCCATGGATTCGATTGTCTCGCAGCTGAAATCGACCAGTACCCAGCTTACCCAGATGATGGCGGGCCTCAACCCGACCAGTATCATGAATTCCAGCAACAAGGGCGGTTAAGCCCCAGGAGCTCCCCATGAACAGAATGAACGCCCGCGCGATCAGTCAGTATCGCAATGTCTATGCGCAGCGCGGAGCCAATGGCCCGGGTGGTTACCATGTTGTGCAAATGTTGCTGGCCGGGGCTCTGGATCGCCTCGCCGCGGCGTCGGGGCATATGCACAGCCAGGATGTAGCGGCCAAGGGTGAGTGTATTTCCCGGGTTATCGAGATCATCACAGCACTGCGTGGCGCGCTGGACCATGGGGTCGATGGCGAGCTGACCAGCCGGCTGGATGCGCTGTATGAGTACATGATGCATCGCTTGTTTATTGCCAATGTTGATAATGATCCCGAACTACTCGAAGAAGTTTCAGAGCTGTTGCGGTCACTAAAAAGTAGTTGGGATGCAATACCCGAACAGGTCCAGCAACCGCTGGCAGGTACCCCGGTACCTCGATCTGCCGTATCGTTATGAATCCGGAAACCCCTCCCCCCAGACTTGAAAAAGCAGTGGCCTTGAGCCGCGTGATGTTGCGTGCCGCCGAGCTGGGTGATTGGCACGAGCTGGCCAGGCTGGAGTTGGAACGCGCCGCGTGTCTGACCCGGATCCCGGCAGGCCCCGCGAGTGTGGAGGAGTTACGTGAGGTGCTGTTGTTGAACGAGGAAATTACCCGCTGTGCCCTGATTTCTCGGGATGCCGCCGCCGACGCCTGGACCCACCGATTGCGGGCCTTGCGCGGCGCCAATGCCTATCTGGATACCGCCCGGGGGTGAGCGTGGATTTACCGTGCCTGCATGAGTTCACCGATTCACTGGCTAGTGAAGCCGACCTCTATCTACGCTGGAAAACACCCGCGACCCTGGATGTGGCCGGGCATGATGCGCTGTTGGCGTTTCGCTTTGCCATAGAAATGGGTGATGATCACTATGCGTTGCGTGAAGCTGAAAGCGACATTGAGCAAGCGCTGTTTCGCGTCAATACCAAACTCGACCTACTGTTGAACCTGATGAGTCGGATGCTAAGCGGGGATCCGCATGAACCGTTTCGCCGCGGGGTGCGTTTGAATCCTCTGGGCGTAGCCTGGCAGCAGACCGAGGTTTTGCCGCGCGGCCAGCACGGCCAGGTCAGTCTGCGCCTGGAGGAGCTGCCGATGTTACCCATTGAGCTGCCGGCGACCCTGGCTGGGGTGGAACCACGGGGCCACGGCTTTCTGTGTACGGCTCTGTTCAACCCATTGCCCAGGGAACTCAAGGATCTGGTGCAGCGCTATATCTTCCGCGCCCACCGCCACCAAGTGGCCGAAGCACGTGCTGAACGAGGGGCTCGGTGAACGGGCCGCAGCGGAAAAGTTGACCTGGGTCACAGTTTAAATACGCATAAAAGTGACATCGATCACACCTTCACTGTTACTACCGCAATAGCTCTGTTTATTCAACATTCAGATAAGTAAAGTTGACGACCCTGCTCACCTGTCAAGTTGGGTTGTTGGCTTTGATTGGGGTATTCAAGGAAGCGATCATGCCACCGAGTATTCTCATTATTGAG
This sequence comes from uncultured Rhodanobacteraceae bacterium, assembly GCA_913053815.1. Taxonomy (GTDB): domain Bacteria; phylum Pseudomonadota; class Gammaproteobacteria; order Xanthomonadales; family Rhodanobacteraceae; genus Metallibacterium. The sequence goes on along the minus strand of CAJXGK010000011.1, from coordinate 1,081 downwards.
CCCGATGCCGCTCGTCGGGCTGATTTGGAAGCGATGTTGCAGCACCTTGGACTGCGGACCGAATGCGTGGAGTTGGCTACCGTTACCCATCGCGCCGCTTCGGCCTATCAGGCGGTGTACCTGGGGTCGGTTGAGGACCCGGAAGGGCTGGCTGAACTGCAGCGTTTGCCCCTGTTATTAGGGGCCGAGGCGAGTTGGGCGAAAGGCGTTGCCGAAGATCGTGGCGAGGCCTGTGAACGGATTACCTTCCCATTGAGCATGCACCAGGTGCGCACGGCGATTTCGCGATTGCGCGGTTGCCAGGCCCCCAATGCGGCGACCAAGTCAAAATGTGTGGGGGCTTCGAAGGCCATGCGTACCATGCAGGAATTGATCGAGCACGTGGCCCCCTATGACAGTACGGTGCTGATTCTGGGTGAATCCGGTACCGGCAAAGAATTGGTGGCGCACGCCCTGCATGCCCTATCGCCGCGCCATGACCAGCCCTTTGTAGCGATCAATTGTGGGGCGATTCCGCAGGAACTGATGGAGAGTGAACTGTTCGGTCACGAAAAGGGGGCTTTCACCGGTGCCGTGACAGCTCGCAAAGGCCGTTTTGAAGCGGCGGAAGGGGGCACCCTGTTTCTCGACGAAATCGGCGATATGAGCCTACCTATGCAGATCAAGTTGCTGCGAGTGCTGCAGGAACGCAGTTTCGAACGGGTGGGCAGCAATCGCACTTTGTACTGTGATGTGCGTATTGTGGCGGCCACCCATCGAGATCTTGATGCCGAAGTTGCCGCAGGGCGGTTCCGCGAGGATCTGTATTTCCGGGTCAACACGTTTGAGATCCATCTGCCGCCGCTGCGGGAACGTTTGGCGGATCTGCCGCTGCTGGCCGAGGCGCTGCTCGCGGTCTGCGATCCCTCGCAGCCGGTGGCGCTGTTGTTGCCGGCTGTACAGGCTGCTCGCGAAGCGGCGCGGCGAATGAGTTGTGGCAACAACCTCAAGCAGATTGGCATCGCCTTGCACGGCTACCACGACGTCTTCGATCAGTTCCCTCTGGGCGCCGTACACGACAGCGGTACCTGGGCAGTCATCG
>CAJXGK010000010.1 GCA_913053815.1 uncultured Rhodanobacteraceae bacterium | reverse complement strand
GTTGAAGAAATTGAGATTCAAACCCAAATACCAGATCTTGCTGTTGGTTTCAATGTTACTTACATGTTAGACGCTATCGCTGTGTTACAGGGTGAACAGGTACGTCTTAGCTTACGTGATGCACAATCCAGTTGTTTGATTGAGGGTGTCGTTGATCGTACCGCACGGTATGTTGTGATGCCCTTACGATTATGAGTGAATGTTTGCCTGTTTGTGTTGCAACATTCTCGTATGCATCTTACCCAATTACGCTTCCAGAACTTACGTTGCTTTAAGTTGGCGTCGTTTGCACCAAGTGTCGGTTTGAATTTTCTGCAAGGTCCCAATGGCGCTGGAAAAACGACGGTTCTGGAAGCCATGTATTTATTGTCTCATGGCCGATCTTTTCGTAGTGGGGGGCAGCGTGCCTTGATTCGCTCTGGGCAGAGCGGGTACCGATTGCGTGCCCAGGTTTCTCAAGCCAGCGGTCAAATTTTTGATGTTGGTTTACTTTGCGCTGAATCTCGTCAAAAGGCATTTATCAACGAATTGCCCATTTCACAACTTTCAAAGCTTTTGCATCGTTGTGTGGTGGTTTGTTTCGAGCCTGGAAGCCATGTACTTATTTCTGGGCCTGGTGATATACGTCGTCATTTTCTGGATTGGGGGTTGTTCCACGTGGAACCCACTTTTCTTGATGTTAGTCGTCAGTATCGCCGTTCTCTTGCGCATCGTAATGCTTTGTTGCGCTCTCATGGTGAAGACCGGGAAATGAGAGTGTGGGAGGCCGTCATGTCTGAAAACGCCGATCATCTAGATACTTGGCGTGAAAACTATCTTCATGAACTTGAACCTTATACCCAAAAAATTGCCTTTGAACTAATCCCTGAGCTCGGTGTGTGCATGCTGAAATATCGGCGGGGTTGGAAAACAGGAACGCCCCTGTTTGATTGTTTACGTGACCAGCGGAGCCAGGACCAACGTCTCGGATATACTCGACCCGGAGCACATCGGGCCGACTGGCGCATGTGTTTTGCAACTATTAAGGAACGCAACGAATTTTCTCGAGGCCAGGAAAAATTGATTTCACTGATTATGTTGTTAGCCCAGGCCGCATTGCATACAGACTTGCTTGCCGAACCCGTTATTTTGTGTGTGGATGATCTTAATTCCGAATTGGATCCGGTACATCGTCATCGCTTGATCCAATACTTGCGTGGCATCCACGTGCAAGTGTTCTGGACAGGGACGGAACGACCTGTCGATTTACCAGATGAAGCATGCGTGTTTCACGTGGAACATCAGGAAATCATACCTGAGCAACCCAGATTAGGATGAGAGCCTGTTAGAATAAGAAGAATAGGTGCAGTCGGGACCCGGCTGTTTTATTGGCGGAAGGGATCGAACTACAGATCAGCCTGTCTGGCTATGAGCTTTGTCCTAAGTTCTGCTTCGTGTAGAGCACGCCGTACACTTTTTCGTATCACAGGTATGTTATGAGTAATCAAAGTTACAGTGCTGCAGATGTCAAGGTTCTCAAAGGTCTTGAAGCGGTACGCAAACGGCCGGGGATGTATATCGGAGACACCGATGATGGTACCGGTTTGCACCATATGGTGTTTGAATTGGTCGATAATTCGGTCGATGAAGCTTTGGCGGGCTACTGCGATCGGATGCGTGTGGTTTTGCATGAAGATGCCTCGGTAAGCGTCGAGGATAATGGGCGTGGTATCCCGGTTGAGATATACCCTGGAGAAGGACGATCTACGGCTGAGGTAGTGATGACGATCCTGCATGCCGGGGCCAAGTTTGATGACAACAGCTACAAGGTTTCTGGTGGCCTGCATGGCGTAGGTGTTTCGGTCGTCAATGCGTTGTCCGAGCGATTATGGTTATGGATCAGGCGTGATGGTTACGAACATAAACAGGAATACCGGATGGGTGAACCGCAGTACCCACTCACCCGAAAAGGGGCTACGGCCGAGCAGGGGACCTTAATACGTTTTCTTCCAGGCAGAAGCGTTTTTTCCCAAGTAGATTTTCATTACGATATCCTTGCCAAACGGCTTCGTGAACTAGCTTTCCTCAATTCAGGTCTAAACATTGTATTGGTTGATCAGCGACCCGGCCAGGAACGACAGGATGTTTTCCAGTATGAAGGTGGTATCCGTTCCTTTGTAGCACATCTCACTTCATTGAAGAATACATTGCATCCCAATGTCGTGTACTTTTCTGACACCCGGGACGGAGTGGTGGTCGAGGTGGCCATGCAGTGGACGGATGCTTACCAGGAGTCCGTCTATTGTTATACCAACAACATCCCACAACGTGATGGGGGGGCTCATCTGACTGGATTTCGCGGTGCTCTTACTCGCACCCTTGGTCAATACATTGACCAACAGGGATTATTACGCAATCACAGTAAAGTACAGTTGCTGGGTGATGATATGCGTGAAGGGCTGATTGCGGTGCTCTCAGTCAAGGCGCCCGATCCAAAATTCTCTTCGCAAACCAAGGACAAGCTGGTTTCCAGTGAAATCAAAGCCGTGGTTGAGCAGGTCGTTGCAAAAAAACTGCAAGAGTTCCTGATTGAAACGCCCCTTGAAGCTAAAGCCATAGCTTCCAAGGTCATTGATGCAGCGCGAGCGCGTGATGCTGCTCGTAAGGCTAGGGAGATGACACGCCGTAAGGGGGCGTTGGACATTGCCGGCTTACCTGGAAAACTGGCTGATTGCCAGGAAAAGGATCCAGCTTTTTCAGAGCTGTTGTTGGTGGAGGGTGATTCGGCTGGAGGTTCTGCCAAGCAAGGTCGCAACCGACGCTACCAGGCTGTTTTGCCGCTAAAGGGTAAGATTCTCAACGTTGAAAAGGCCCGCTTCGATAAAATGTTGAGTTCCGTTGAAGTGGGTACCTTGATTACCGCTCTCGGTTGCGGTATCGGCAAAGATGAATATAACCCCGAAAAAATTCGTTATCATCGCATTATCATCATGACCGATGCGGATGTAGATGGTTCCCATATTCGTACACTGCTGCTTACCTTCTTCTATCGGCAGATGCCTGAATTGATCGAGCAAGGCTATATTTATATCGGCTTGCCGCCCCTGTATCGAATCAAACAGGGTAAGCAGGAGTTGTATCTCAAGGACGATGCGGCACTGAACGATTACCTGATCGCCAACGTAGTAGATACCGCTGAGTTGCTACCCAGCGATGTGGCACCCGCGATCCAACCGCGTGCACTGGAACAGCTGTTGCATCAGTTCCAGCACGCTTTGGATCAATGTGAGCGTCTCAAGCATCGCTGTGACCACAAATTTCTCAATAGTTTGCTTGAATATCAACCCTTAGAGGAGACCTGGCGCGATATGCTGCAGCGACGGCAAGTTTGGGCTGAAGGGCTGATGGAACGCATGAACATGAAGGGCTTGGGACGGCCAAAGTATCGTCTTACTTGGCTCGAGGAAACCGCCAATCCAGTACTCGAAATACAACGCCAACAGCACGGACTATCACAGATTTGGCGTCTTCCATGGGGTTTTATTCATGGGGCCGAGATGCGGCCATTACAGGAGATCGCTCGATTAATAAATGGTTTGATTGAGTCCGGCGCTCAGGTGCGCCGTGGTGCGACCCAGCGACCCGTTGATTCATTTAGGCAGGCACGCTCAGTTCTATTCGAGGAAGCGAAGAAGGGACGCACGATTCAGCGTTTCAAAGGCCTAGGTGAGATGAACCCGGCACAGTTGTGGGAGACAACCGTTAATCCGGATACACGGCGTTTACTTCAGGTTGGCATTGAGGATGCCGTGGCTGCCGATGAGATATTTAGCATGTTGATGGGAGAGGCCGTCGAGCCTCGGCGTGCTTTCATCGAGAACAATGCCCTTAAAGTGGCGAATCTCGATGTTTAACCCCAAGGGCCTCTCGATAAACTTGTTGCACGGGCCGTTTCCTATATTCCGTCATCGCTTGGTCATTACCTGCCTATACGATATGTCATCGATATTCACTTTGATGCAACGGGCATTCGGAACGTGGACTACAATATTTCAGGTAGCACGAAAAATTGATGTGTCCAGCATGTCTGTCTCAACACGGTACTGCTATACAGCGTGGGAGCGCATACCTTCGGCGGCCGGCCAGACTCCGTCTAGCCCTAGGATGGCCAGCGGAAACCAAGTGGTATGCAGTCATCCATGATGCAGTTCCGCTTGTGTTTGGTGTTGCAGTTTGGTTAGTCTAAGTGTTTAGTCCACCCCGCGTGCTTCGGCACCGCCCCCCGCGAGGTTCATGATGAAGCGATCGATTCTTACCAAGACCCTTATTGTTGTTGCTTTGAGTTTAGGTGCGCTTAGTGGTGCGTATGCTAAGGGCCAGCAGGCCCCGCAGTACCCCAACACACATCGCGAAGCGCCACAGAACGATCTGCGTAGCCAACGTGATTCACAGCAGCTCCAAGAGGGTTTCAATGCGCTCAACAAAGGGGCCAAGCAGAAGGCTGTCGAGATTCTTGGCAAACTTCTGAACAATACCTCAAGCAAATATGCCAAAGCGATGGCCCTTCGTGGTCTCGCGCAGATCAAGCTGAACGCGCACCAGTACTCGATGGCTTTGCCTTTGTTGCAGAAGGCGCTCAATCTGAATTCAATGCCGAATAACGCTTACTTCAATACCATGCTTACTATCGCGCAGGTACAAGCCCAATCAGAGCAGTGGAGGCCAGCGTTAACTACCCTGCAAAAGTGGATGAAGGAAGGTGACAAACAGAGTGGCAAGGCCTATGCCTTGCAAGGCAACATCTTTTATCGGTTAAACCAGTATCAAAATGCCATCAACAGCATGAAACAGGCTTTGGGATTGAGCAAGAACGCACCGGAGTCTTGGCAGCAGATCCTGATGGCCAGCTATTTCGAACTTGGGCAATATGCCGAGGCGGCTAAGCTTGAAGAAACCATCCTGGCCGTCCATCCAGGGAACAAGAAGGTTCTGGGTAATTTGGTTAACATCTATATCAAGGCCAATGAACCCGCTAAGGCGCTTGCTGCGATGGCTGATGCCAAGGCCCGTGGCGTATTTTCGACCGAGAAGGATTACCTCAAGCTGGCTAAGCTCTACGTATACATTGCGCAGAATGAGAATGATACGAAGAAAGAAAAGAAAGAAGCTATTCAGGCTGCGCAGACCTTACAAGAAGGCATCAACATAGGGATTGTCAAGCCCGGTCTGAAACCCTACAAATTAATGGGCAATGCCTACTATCTGGCAGGTAATTACAAGCAGGCTATGGCCGCCTGGAGCAAGGCCTCGCCGTTCGCCACCAACGGCGAGGTTGACTTTACGCTGGGCAACGTGCAGATGCAGGATGGGCAGTATCGCAAAGGTCAAACAACCTTGCATAAAGCACTCAAACGTGGCGTTAAGCGCGTAGGAGCTGCCTGGATCCTTATCGGTAATGCCGATATCAATTTGCGTAACCATAAGGGCGCAATCTACGCTTATCGACAGGCAGCCAAGCATCCTGCAACCCGCGTTGCGGCTGAAAAATGGCTACGCGGACAGAGGCGTGGTCGGTAAGGCCCAAGAGAGCGCAATCGTCATATTTTTCTACGCGAATCGGATGAATGTATGCTGTACACGCTTCCGCATGTCGGGTACCCTTAAACGCTTGTGTCCCGCTGCAACTCCAGTTACCGGGTATGCCAAGCGACCTGGACTTAATTATTAGCATTGGCTGACTGATGGCCCCGAGAAATCAAAACAACGGATCCGTTCCGTTCAACTGGCAGCGTACCTGGTCTCTAGCTGGAGCCATTGCGGTACATGCTATGGCGTTGCTTTTCCTGCTGGCACCCCCGGCACCTCCCCAGGTGAAGGAAAAAAAGAAGGAACATATCGTGACGGTGGAGTTCATTAAGCCGCCGCCGCCGCCGCCGCCGCCGCCGCCGCCGAAGATTCCCCCCAAAGTGCAACCGCCAAAGGTCATCAAGATCGTGCGGCAGCCGCCACCTCCACCACAACCGCCGCCGCCGCCGCCGCCGGCTCCGCCGTCGGTGATGTCTTATCATGCTCCGCCGTCGCCACCCGCACCGCCTCAACCCCCGCAAAATGTTGCGGCGTCACAAGATGTGGCTTACAACTTGCGGATGAGGCCACGCTATCCGATCAGGGCCATTCGTAGAGGAGAGCAGGGAACGGTACTCCTGAAGGTTCTGGTGGGCCCCGATGGGTCTGTCCAGCAGATCCAGATTGAATCGAGCAGTGGTTATCGTGATCTTGATCGTTCTGCGATACGAACTGTTCGCCAGTATCACTTTCGCCCCGGTATAGTAAGTGGGCTCCATACCGCCACTTGGGTGACGGTACCGATTACCTTTAAATTGAATCAGTCCGGTTTTTGACCGAATCGTGTCAACTCTGCACAAAGGGTAGTGTCATGTTGCAAGAAGTTACCAAATCCATTCCGGCTGCTGCCGCCTCAGTCTCGACAGCCGCTGCACAGGCGTTGCCGACCCTGGGTGGAAATAGCAATGCACAGGCGTTACAGAACGTCGGGTTTGACCAGTTTGTCCACGATTTCGACATCTTTATGTGGATCGTCTTTCTGACGCTGGTTGTGATGTCTGTGCTTTCCCTCTACTACATCATCTTCAATTTCATGCGCCAGATGACCATCCGCTCACGCATGCCCAAGGTGATCCAAAGCTTCTGGGCTACGCCATCGATGCAGGATGCCATTCGAGCAATGGAAGCACAGCCTTCCAGTGAACCCTTTTCCAAGATTGCACTGGAGTGCGCACGCGCTGCTGCTCACCATCAGAAGTCCGAAGGTGGCAAGATGGCCGAAAATATGAGTCGCTCAGAGTTCATTGATCGGTCTTTGCGCCAGGCCGTTGCTCAGGAAAGCCTGCGCCTCGAGAACGGCATGACCCTGCTGGCAACCGTGGGTTCCGCCGCGCCTTTTGTCGGCTTGCTGGGTACGGTACTCGGTATCTATCATGCACTGATCAATCTCGGTGCTTCCGGCCAATCCAGTATTCAGGCAGTGGCCGGCCCAGTGGGTGAAGCCCTGATCATGACCGCCATCGGTCTCGCGACCGCTATTCCGGCCGTGCTGGCCTACAATTTCTATACCCGCATGAACCGGGTGGTGTATGCACGTTTCGATGAGTTTGCACATGACCTGCACGACTTTTTCGCTACCGGTGCCCGGGTAATGAGTACGCCGCCTGCAGCATCGTCAAGGAAGTAACTCATGGCCTTCAGCACCAACAGTGGTGGTACTGGGTCACCGATGTCGGCGATCAACGTCACGCCCCTGGTGGACGTGATGTTGGTGCTGCTGATCATATTTATGATTACCGCTCCGCTGGCATCGCACAAGATTCGGGTTGATCTACCCAAGGCCAATCCGATCGTGCAGCCGAAACCCGTTCATACTTCTGTGGATCTTGCGGTTCAGTCCGATGGTCAGTTGTACTGGAACGACAACCCGGTCACTGAGGCTGAGCTCAAGCAGAAACTGGCAGTGGCTTCTGCCGAACGCCCGCAACCGGAAGTGAAACTGCGTGCAAGCAGGACCATTCATTTCAAGGTTATAGCCAGGGTTCTTGCTGATGCCAAGGCAGCCGGAATGGTCAAAATAGGCTTCATTACTACTGGCAAATAGACGTCCCGAGGTAGTTTCGATATGGCATTTTCAAGCAATAGTGGCGGCGGGCCGATGGCCGATATCAATGTCACACCCCTGGTGGACGTGATGCTGGTATTGCTGATTATTTTTATGATCACGGCACCGCTGATGACCCACCGGGTGACCATCGATTTACCTCAGCCCAACCCCAATGTAACCCCTCCAAAGAATCCACCGGAGCCAATCCGGCTTAGGGTGTCGGCAGATGGAATGTTGTACTGGAACGGTCAGGCGATAACCACGGTTGAGCTTCAGGCTCAGCTGGCCGTCTCCGCACAACGTTCCCCACAGCCTGAATTGCAGGTCCAAGCGGCCGATAACACCCAGTATCAGGATGTGGCGCTAGTACTATCTGATGCAAAAAGTGCAGGAATGACTAAAATTGGTTTCCTAAATATCGACCAGCAGTAAACGGTTGCTTACCGGCTACCTGGTGCAGCAAACGTTGCGTGTTGAGACGCCGGGTTTTTGTGTGTTAGATTTTATCTATTGCAGAGTCGTACGTAGTTACTTACCGTTACTGAAAGCCCCGCATATAGGGCCTCTGCGATGAGGGCATGACCGATAGAGACTTCAGCGATCCAAGGTATGGCTCGTTGCAACACGGGCAGGTTTTGTTGGTTCAGATCATGGCCGGCATTAACACTTAAGCCGAACTGACGGGCAGTCGTTGCAGTGCGATGACAGGCGTCGAGAGCTGAGCCGATAATGCCACAGGTAAACTGCTCGGCGTAGGGTCCGGTATAAACTTCAATCCGGTCAACGCCGATGTCACGGAAGGCACCGAGATCCACACAGCCCGGGTCCACAAAAAGAGATACCCGACAGCCAAAGGAGTGGATGGTCTTGACGAGCGGGGCAAGACGTGAGGCATCCAGCGATGGATCGAATCCATGGTCGGAGGTGAGCTGGGCTTGGGAGTCGGGGACCAGAGTGGCCTGAGTGGGTTGATGTTGCTCAAGCAGGGCAAGCAGCCCAGGATACGCCCCGTGTGGTGGTGCAAACGGGTTCCCTTCGATATTGAATGTAGAACGAGAATCGCTTATTCCGGCGAGCGCCTTGACATCATCGGGCCGGATATGACGTAGATCTGGTCGAGGATGTACCGTGATGCCCTGGGCACCGGCACGAAGACAGGTCTCGGCGGCTTTGAGCACGTCGGGTTCATGACCACCACGCGAGTTGCGTAAAACAGCAATCTTGTTGACGTTGACGCTAAGTACAGTCATGAGTATTGAACGGATTGAGATTCAAGGAGAAAGTGATAGAAAAAAAGCGCACCGTAGTGCGCTTGAAAAACCGTTAGTCTAAAGCAACAATATTTATGCATCGATAACGGTAGGAGATGTACTAGTAAGACAACAGTTGCCAGTCAAAAGTTCCTGTTGCATATCATAGCCCTTGATGCAGGATCATTATGCGAGGAGGTCCTCGCCAAGCGATACAGCCTACCCAGTCCAGACCGAGCGCTAGATCGTGTACCTGCCAGTCGGCGGCGGAGCCGATCGCCGGATTGAAAGTAGCGGGTATCCAGGTTGTTGGTTGCCATAGAAAATCAATTCTTTGTAACCCGAAGGCGATTCCGACTCCGTGGGCTTTGAGCACCGCCTCTTTGTGACACCATAGTTGTAAAAAAGAAGCTTTACGCGTTGCGGGTGAACACTGTTGTAGAGCCAACGATTCGGCAGGAGTAAAAAAACGTTCGGCTAGGGCTCGTACGCGTAACTTGCGAGAGAGATTCTCAATATCTACCCCGGGCGTGACATCGCGAGCCGCAACCAACATGGCTCGGCCTTTACTATGACTCAAGCTGAATCGCAGCCAAGCATAGGGTGGTAAAAGATACGGCTTGCCATGTTCATCGCGATGTAATGATAGAGTCTCTGGAGGCAGACCCAAACATGTTGAGAGGTAGCTTTGCAGACGCGCATCCGGTTGTTCGGAGGACTGTAATAGGGTCCATATATGAATGCGTCGATCCCAATTAAATGGCAGAATCATATCGAGGGACCCGTAGGGGTAAGTAAAGCAAATCTAAAGAACACTGGGTGAACGAAAGATCGCTATGCAGGGTATTGGGCTGCTTCATAAGGCCCATGGCGAAACATACCAGGCTCCTCCGGATTCTGAATACTACAAGTATAAGGGTATAGGCTAGCAGGGATTCATCTTGGTAGGTCTGCAGCCATTGCAGCAGTGTGCCGGGCGTAGCGCCCTATAATGTTGCCGTAACCGTTCGCATGGCAACAGGCCGGCTGGACTCAAGGCCCACTCTAGATCAGCTTGGCCGGTCTCGGCCTGCAGAGCTTGCACATAATGTCGTAGCAGAATTCGATAAGACCTATGGGTAAGCATGCCATATGGGGCCATTTATCAAAACCATTGCCATTCCTGCAAAGCTTAGGGCCGGACTATATCCCGGCAACTATTTAAAATTGAAGCCCGCAGGAACAGAGTTTTTTACGTGCCTTCAGCTTTAAAAGTCTTAACAAAAACCAGGCGCTTGTACAGTTTCCTGATGAACCTGATTATGCTACGAGTGGCGTCAAAGTTTCGGAAGGGGCCAGTGCATGGACCGTAATGGTTGGTCATTTCAGTTCTTGCTGAGGCCATCCGGGTTCCAGTTACCGGGGGGATTGAGGGCTCTATTCATTTTACGCAATAAGGCTTGTTGGATGTTGTTTTCGGTGTCACCTTGCCGGGCAAGTCCAAGCAGTATTTGTGCGATTCGGACATCGTGACGGGCACGCAAGACCAAACCAGAAAACTGCTGGGTCCGCCAGGCCAAGGCACGCTGTTGCCTGGCAGCCCATTGGCGCTGAGCGGGGTTGTCAGTAAGACGTTGGGTCAAAGCAAGGCCTGCGGCACGGGCGGTGACCGTATCACCGCGGATGAGATTCTTGGCGAGACGAAGACAAACACCACGAAGCTGGCTATGTTCGGTGCAGAAAGCGAACGGCGGCGCCAGAGCAGGCGTCGGTAGATACATGAGATTGCCTGCTGCCAAAAGATAAATGGCGGCTGGGGCATTGCCCTGCCTACCGCTGATCGAGTGCACCACATCGGGCGGCATGAGCTGAGCGGCTACAGTACGGATAAGTGCTTGCAGCAGAGTAGCATAATAGGTACGAAACACAGTTGCGTCGGCTGCGCGGTGCAGAAAATGTTCTTGGCCCGCCAGGTCATCAGCTTGGGAGGCATGGTCAAAAGCCAGCAGCCAGATTGCAGCATTGTCGGGGGCCTGTTGCTCAAGGTGTTGCAGGGCCGCAATGTTGATACAATCACTGAGATTTTGGCGATCTCCGCAATCACCGAGTGCTGCCCAGGTGACAGCAGGACCTGCAAAAGCTCGTTCTTGAGCCCGGTGCAACAGAGTTGAATATCGTAATACCGAGGGCATGCCAGAAACCGATCGGGCAAGAATCGCAGCGGCCGTCAGTTGCAGTGGTTGGTGGTGCAATGCAGCATGACTAACCAGCTCGTGTTGAAACCGTGCCAGCAGGCTGCTTGACATGCTGGTACTACCAGCCGGACCCGCGAACAACAAACCGGACAGCAAAACGGAGAAGAAAATCTTACAGGAAGTTTTCATGGGTTGAACAACAGCACAGAAAGCTATGAAATATGTACAGAAGCAAGCCAGTCACAAAAAACCTACCCATAACGCCGATCACGATAAACACAAGTAGCCGAGATGGTACGGAATTTTGGCAAGTTAATCCAGGTCACTCCAGCCTTACGAGGCGTAGCATAGTGCAGGCAGGCAGGCAGGCAGGCAGGCAGATTATTTGACGGCATGCCGGTGTGAGAAGGCCGCCACCATCTTTCTGGCCCTGCCCTGATTCTCCGGAAGTATAAATGGCCTGTGTGACGCAGGGCGATAAGCTTATACAGCTCTATAATTCCAGTACGACAATGGCTCTGAGAAAAATTTCTACTCTTTCAGTAGAGGATCTGTCCAAAGAACACGTGACGCTTTGCACAGTATAGGACACCTCGGAAAATCTGCCTCCCAGTCCTGTTGCCGTATTGCACCCTCATTCATCCCTCTCCGTCAGCAATGTTTCGAAGATTCGCTCCGGGGCGTCTTGTACTCAAGCCGTTCGCTACGATGTGACGAGGAGTCCCATATCGTTCTGCCAGTTGGCGGATGAGGTTGGGAACTGAAGTTTTCCATATAGTGTGTTTGCCGTATCTTTTCTTATACAGACCCACAACACTGAATCATTTAAGATGTTTTCCATGGACGACTACCGCTTCGCTGGCGAATAGACTCTTCATGAGCATGACGTTCACACAACATGTTGATTAGACAGTATTTTAACAGAAAATAGAGGGCTTGGGGGTTTATAGAGATTCCCACTAATATAAGGTGCTGGTCCATAAGGGTGTCTTGGAAGCCCGTAGCGAGCGGTTTGGGCGCCCGGCGTTCCGCAGCGAATCTCCGAAGCCTGTCATCTGGATCGCCCCATCCGACAACCTCTTGCAGAAAGTTATCCGTGCCAGACGCTCTCTGAATTAGCCGGTTTAAACAACATAAAGCGCTACACTAACAAAGGTGTTTTCAGCGGGAATTCCCTTCGTGCCCACTCTGCTGGTTCAATCCGACCTGCCTGGCCTGAAACTTTTGTACCGAGGTAAGGTGCGTGATGTGTATGCCTTGCCCGACGAGCATTTGCTCATAGTGGCCAGCGATCGGCTGTCGGCTTTCGATGTGGTTTTGCCCGATGCCATTCCCGGTAAAGGTGAAACCCTGACCCAGATCTCCAACTTCTGGTTCACCCATACCGCCCACCTATTTCCCAATCACCTCACCAGCATTCCGGTCGAGCAGGTGCTTCCAAGTACCGTTGACGTGTCGCAATACGCCCAGCGTGCCGTCGTAACCCGGCGTCTGCAACCCGTGCCGGTGGAGGCTATCGCCCGCGGCTATCTGGCTGGCTCAGGCTGGAAGGATTACCAGGCTACCGGCCGCATCGGCGGAATACGCCTGGCAGCGGGCCTGCATCAGGCTGAGTCACTGCATGAACCGCTATTCACCCCCTCAACCAAGGCGGCCCTGGGACAGCACGACGAGAACATCAGCTTCGATCGCATGGTCGAGATGCTCGGCTCGGAGCTGGCCGAACAAATCCGCACAGCGACCCTGACGATCTATCGGCATGCGGCTGCCCATGCGGCCCAACGTGGCCTGCTTATCGCCGACACCAAACTTGAATTCGGTACTGATCCGGATGGCCACCTCTACGTTATGGATGAAATGCTCACCCCGGACTCCTCGCGTTTCTGGCCGGCCGACCAATACCGGGTGGGTAGCAGCCCGCCAAGCTTCGACAAACAGTTCGTACGCAATTACTTGGAGACTCTTGACTGGGATAAACAAGCGCCCGGACCGCGTCTGCCTGCGGCCATTATTACCGCCACCCAAGCCAAGTATGCTGAAGCTCTGCAGCGGCTGACCGGGTTGACCGTAACCTGAACATATCCGGGGACATGGGTCTGGGTTCCGGCCGGCCGCAGCCACCCATCGCGTTGCCACGATAGAGACGACGATAAATATCAATGGGCCTTTGAGTCATCCCGTGGTCGAGTTCAAACTTCCTCTTGAATCCGATCCAAACAGATCTTCCTGTGCGGCGGTACGTGACGGGAAACGAGGCCCGCAGGGTGGCAGGTGCTAACGAATCGGTTAATCTTGAGTGACCGCAGAGGAGAGCCCACGATGCGCACGCTCGATGCTTGGTTTGACCGGTATGGCAACGACCACCGCCACCCTGTCAACCGCACCATCCATTGGGTTTGCGTACCGTTGCTCTTGTGGAGCGTGATCGCCTTGCTCTGGGCTCTGCCGGTGCCGTCCATGATTGGCCGAAATGGCTTGTGGGCGGCAGTTGTGATGTTCTTTGCCTTCAACTTCTACTGGCGACTATCGCGACGCATGGGCCTGGCCATGCTTATCGTCTTGGTATTGTTGGGTGGACTCACCGAAATACTGTATCGCCCATTGGGTGCGGTGGCGCTGGCCAAGCTGGCTGGAATCGTGTTCTTAGCTACCTGGCTTGGCCAGTTCATCGGCCATACGATTGAAGGTCGGCAGCCCTCATTTTTGACTCATCTGACCTACCTGCTAATCGGTCCCGCTTGGTTTCTCAGCAAGCTGCTTCGGTATGTCGGCCTCAACGGGTAAGCCGCCTCGGGCGGCTCTATCCCGTTGCATTCGAATGGGCCGGACTTATTGACCGATCCGCAACGCCGGGTTGATGACGGAGGGGTCGTTTAGACGATTGCGTGCATGAAAGAAACGCCGACAGCCATCAGTAAAATAAAGAATACCAGCCCGATGCCAAAGTTAATCGCCCAGTCCACCAGGGTGACCAAGCAAGCACGGCTATAGCTAAGGCTGTCTCTATGTTTCAATAACAACTGAACCATCCAAGCAAATACGAAGAAATCTGCTACCCAGATCAAGACACGCCCTAAAATACCCCACCACCCCAGCATCAGCATCAGCACCATATTGGTGACAAATAAAGCCCCGAATCCAGCCAGTGTGGTAAGCAGTGCCTTGGCGTAACCGGCATGGGATTTCTCGACCAGCCTGAAGGCCCACATCAAAATCAGTGCACTGATCAACACGGTCACGATTAAGGCTACCAACGCCATGCCGAAGCCGAAACCAAGCATCGTTGCGAAAGGATTGTTCTGCATCACTTCTCCCCCGTCTGCAGGTCACGAACCATCACCTTCCCCAGGTGACGTCTTGTAGCATGCAGGCAATCATAGCGCCTTGGCAAGTCCACCGCAGATTGCCTCAACGGGCGATAAATATCCACTCGGCACAGTTGCCACGACGCCCAGACATGAAACTTTCGGGTGCCGGAAACTCTTTGATGCGATCGGCACGAAGGGTCATCCAGGCTTGGACCAGCACATCCTGACGTCCGTTGCCTGGTTGCGTGCTACAACGCAGCTCCAGCGCTTGACTCGAGAGCAGACTAAAATCCTTGCGAAAGGCTTGCCGCAGCGTAGCCCGGTTGACTACCCGACCGCGATGACGGCGCATGAATGCGGTGAAGGCGTTGGCATTGACCACCTTCAGCAAATTAAGTGCTCGACGGAAGAAGCTGTTCTGCTTAAAACCATAACAAGCTGCGTGCTTATAGTACTCATGTCGATCCAGACCACTGCGTGCCGCCGGCATCGCCAAGTCAAGCTGCGCCCGCACAGTGGGTTGCAAATCCAAGACCGGGTTTTGACAACTTCGAGCAGCAGGAATGGCCTGCTGAGAAGGGAAGAAATAGCAACCGTTACGCCACCAAGTTGGCGGGGCTATGCCCTGCCGGCTTAGTGCATCGGGAATACTCGGCCACAGGCCGTGCAGGCTCCACTGCCGACTGGACACTCCCCCCGAAATTCGCAGGTCGCAAGCGGGGCCGGCAAGCCTGGCGTGGACCATACAGGCCCCCGGCTGCCAGATCAGGGCCAAGGTATAATGCTGGAAACGCATATCGCGGCTCGACTCGACAGCATGGCTGGCGCCGGCCCAAGATAAGCTCAGCAGCAGAATCAGCAATCCTTTCACTGCAATGCGCAATGCTTGGCAACCTGTTAGAGCAGGGGAGATTGTAACGTGTGCCTAGCACGCCAAGTCAGGACTATCACTGATTGGGGGCTCGTGGTGGAGATTCGTCTGTG
>CAJXGK010000009.1 GCA_913053815.1 uncultured Rhodanobacteraceae bacterium | reverse complement strand
TTTATGATGAACCTCTGCGCGAAGCCGCCGAGCACGTCGGCAACGCCATTGACGCCGCCACAGATGCACCTGAGGATGACTGGCGGAACCCTGGCGGTCCGACCTCCTCCGCGGCTACGGGTGCCACGGGTGGTGCGTCCGGGCCCCGCCATACCACACCCGAGGCCGTCGCGGATGCACCTGAAGCTGATGCCAACGTCACCGCGGTTGCGCCTGAACAGGAGCGGTGCGGCAGCCCCGACGATCCGATTGGCATCACCGTCCGCCGTCCACCCGCGGAAGAAGCTGGCGCCCCCGCGGATGAAGCTGGCGCCGAAGCAGACGGCCATCCTGCGGCATGCCACGCAACAGCCTGGTGTTCAGAAGAAGCTTACCCCGGTGGCTCCCGTGCGCCGCCTGAGCCTGCCCGCGCGGCCTGGACTCAACCGGTGAGGCCTGAGGAGGATGCCGTGATTTCTTTCATCGGACCGCGCTGGACAAGCTCGGCTGATGAGGCCTCGCAGCAGCGCATTGTGCAAATCGTGTTGGAGCAACTGCCATGAACAAGCACGTAAACCGAAGGAGAGCCCTGTTCGGAGCCGCCGCGGCGGCGCTGCTGGTGAGTGCCGCCATGGCATTGATGGCATCCGCCGCGCTTGCCGCCGCCAATGGCCATCACGATATCAAGGGCAGCCGCGACGCGCCGCTGGTATCGCGTTACGCCGGGTCCTGGATCATCGGTTACCGCCATCTTCACTACGGCGCGCTGCGGCTTCCGTTGAGCAAGTCGAAGCATGCGGCGCTGGACAAGACGCAGCGGGAAGAGGGTGAGCTGACCCGTATCCTGTACGTCAATCCCCCCGAGAGATCGGCGCTGGAGGTGTTCCGCAACTACCAGCAGGCGCTGGCGAACGCGGGCTTCAGGACGTTGTTCGAATGCGAAGGCAGGTCCGGTTGCGGCACGCTGTTTCAACAGGCGATCTATCCCATATCGCAAGAGTTCACCCGTTCGCAACAGGCGCAGTTCGCCCTCTCGGGCGTCGAGGATCAGTATTTTCTCAGCGCACGGTTGTCCACCGCCACCGGCCGGCCCGCATTTGTGTCGCTGTATGTCGCTACCGACAAGAACGAGGCGGGCGTATATCAGGGCGCGAACCGCGTCATGACCCTGCTACAGGTGGTCCGCGTCCGCGCCATGCAGACCGGGCAGGTGAAGGTCGATGCCGCCGCGCTGGCACGCGGTCTGGCACGCAACGGGCATATTGCGTTGTACGGCGTGTACTTCAACACCGACCGAGCGCGCCTGAAGCCCGCCTCACGTGCGCAACTGGCCGAAATGGCGACCTTTTTGAAAGCCAATCCACGCGCGAAGGTGTACGTCGTCGGCCATACCGACGACCGCGGCACCCTGGCGCACAATCTCGATCTGTCGCGCCGGCGCGCCGCGGCGGTGGTGGCGGCGCTGGTCGGACGACTCCACATCGCGGCCGATCGGCTTTCGGCCGAGGGCGTCGGTCCGCTGGCCCCGGTGGCCGCCAACGCGAGCGCGGCCGGACGCGCCAGAAACCGCCGCGTGGAGTGGGTCACCCGCTGAGCGGTATCACCCGGTTGTTGTGGGCTTATGGCTTTCTTCATCGGATTCACAGTGCCAGCAGTCATGCCGCCGGCGCAGTTTTTTTGATTCCATGTTCAGCCGTGAAAAACCAGGAGAAAGCCCTCATTCCTGTAGCAGGCATGAGGGCTGCAATGGCCTACGCGGAACCGGCTCCGGGAACCGGGCCGAAGTATCGGAGGGGAGGCAGCCCGGCTAGCAATCAGCGGGGTGCGGAATAGCTACTTGATCTTGCCTTCCTTGTACATCACATGCTTGCGCACGACCGGGTCGTACTTCTTGATTTCCATTTTGTTGGGCGTGTTCCGCTTGTTTTTGTCAGTGGTGTAGAAGTGACCGGTGCCAGCGGATGAGATCAGACGGATTTTGTCGCGTTTGGAAGCCATGATTCAGGTCTCCTCAGATCTTTTGGCCGCGCGCGCGCAGCTCAGCAAGGACGACTTCGATACCCTTCTTGTCGATGATACGCAGGCCGTGGCTGGAAACCCGCAGGCGTACCCAGCGATTTTCGCTCGGCACCCAGAAGCGGCGCTCGTGCAGATTGGGTAGCCAGCGGCGACGGGATTTGTTGTTGGCATGCGAGACGTTGTTACCCGTCTGCACGCCTTTACCAGTAACTTGGCAGACGCGGGACATCGAAGATCTCCGAATTCAGGATTGAGCCAACCTTAGCCAGGATGACAGCGGCCCAGCGGCACAATGGCCACGCGGTACTGCAAGTATGTCGTCATACCTCCACACCGTGCCATGGACATTACCTGCACTGTAGGCAGGCCGACTGGAACAGAGAATTATAGAAGCCCGCTCCATGCTCTGGCAAGGGCTGTTGTATGGGTGTAGAAGTCCCGGCGTCACACGCTCTGCTTGGCCTTGCCCAGCAGTTGGTCGAGCAGGGCCAGTCCCAGGTCGATTTCCTCAGTGCTGATGTGCAGTGAGGGCGCCAGGGTGATGACGTTTTTGTAATAACCGCCGATGTCCAAGACCAGGCCGATTTTTTTACCTTGGTGCTGAAGATCTGCGGCCAGGCCGATGTTCTCCATCCGGTCGACCAAGGCTTTGTTGGGGGTAAATCCGTCGGCCTCACAGATTTCGGCCCGCAGCGCCAGACCCAAGCCATCGACATCACCGATTTCCGGGTGGCGTTTCTGCAGATCCTTAAGTCCTTCGAGAAAATGGGCCCCCTTGGCCATCACCATGGACTCGTAGTCCGTCTCGGCCAGCATCTGCATGGTCTCAAGTCCGACGGCGGTACCCAAGGGGTTGGAGGCGAAGGTCGAATGGGTTGATCCGGGTGGGAAAATCTCGGGATTGATCAATTCTTCCCGAGCCCAGAGCCCGGCCAGGGGATTCAGTCCGTTGGTCAGGGCTTTACCAAACACCAGAATATCCGGACGCACTCCGAAGTGTTCAATCGACCAGAGTTTGCCGGTACGGAAAAAGCCCATCTGGATTTCATCGACGACCAGCAGGATGCCATATTGGTCGAGTACCTTTTTCAGGCCGGTAAAATAATTGGGCGGTGGCACGATATAGCCGCCGGTACCCTGCAAGGGCTCAATGTAAAATGCGGCATATTCACACTCGCTGGCCTTGGGATCCCACACCCCGTGGTATTCAGTCTCGAACAGCCGGGCAAATTCAGCCACCAGGTGCTCGCCGTATTCCTCGGCGGTCATCCCCTTGGGACGCCTGAACGGATACGGGAAGGGCAAGAAATGGGCACGTTCTCCGAAATGTCCATAACGCCGCCGGTAACGGTAGCTGGAAGTGATCGCCGAGGCGCCCAGGGTGCGGCCGTGATAGCCGCCTTCGAAGGCGAACATCAGGCTCTTGCCCTGGGTGTAGTTGCGCACGATCTTGAGTGAATCCTCCACCGCTTGGGCGCCACCGACATTGAAATGGACCCGTCCCGGGTAGCCGAATTTACGCTCGGCATCCTGAGCGATAATACGCGCCAGCTCAATCTTTTCCCGGTGCAGATACTGGCTGGCGACCTGTGGAAGTTTATCGATTTGGTGTTTGAGGGCGTTATTCAGACGCTTGTTGGCATAACCGAAATTAACGGCGGAATACCACATCTGCAGGTCGAGAAACGGGGTGTTCTCGGCATCAAAAAGATAGCTACCTTCGCAGCGATCGAAGATTTTCGGCGGTTCACAATAGTGGACGGTATCGCCAAAGGAACAGTAGCGGGCCTCGTCGGCCAGCAGGTCGGCGTTGTGATGGTTAGTTGACATGGCTCAGAATGAAACAGGAGTGGAGGGGGATGGGACAGGTTGTTTCAGCAGGCTTGGCAGCGCTGCCAGGGCGTGTTCGAAATCAGGTATGACGCGATGGGCGATACCGTGCTCACGGCAGTAGGCCGTCAATGAATGTTTGGCGAAAACGAAATCGGCACGGTCAGCCAGGCAGAAATCCGAGCTACCATCGCCAATCAGCAAAATTTTGCGTGGCCCATCCAGGCTTGCGAGGCGCTCACCGGCAGCGCATTTGCAGGCTCCGCTACCAGTACGGCATAGCGGCTTGGCATGAGGAAATTTCAGGTGCCAGCCGCGTTCCGTGGCAGGTACCAGATGGTTGGCAACAACGGGAAGGTGATCGAGCCCATAACGAGCCAGAATGGCATAGATGGCATAGTCCAGTCCATCGCTGACCACGGTCAATGAAATCTGCGCGGCGGCGGCGGCGGCTACAAAGGCGGGGAATGCCGGGTCAATAGCAATTTCGGCAATGGCGGCATCCAGTTCAGCAGGGCTGGCTTCGAGCAAGGCGACCTGTCCCGCCAAGCAGGCGAGAGAGCCGATTTCTCCCAGCTTCCAGGCGGTCTCCAGTTCATCCCAGCCCGCCTGGCCGAAACGCTCCAGCAGCCGATCGGTCACATCACCGATGCTGATGGTGTCGTCGAAATCGCAGAGGATGATCCAGTTATGAGGCATGGAGGTCCATTTGCAAGCGGTGTACCACGTAGGTTAATGACTGTAGAGTTGAACCGATCGTAACAGTATAAACGGCGTCGGCAGGGCGAGCGTGTGGGCGGGATATGAGCGGTTCGCTCAGGGCTTCGGGGCAGAGAGAAATTTCACCAAAACCCGCTGACCGACGCGTAAACCCGGCGCATCCAGAACCAGCACACAGTCGATATCGCGGACATTCCTAGGCTGATCGTTCTGTGGTCCGAGTTGAGCGGGTCCGAACACCAGCCCTACTCGGAGGACATGGGCCGGATATCGCTTGCCATGACCCGCCGTCAGAGTGACCTGGGCCCGCATTCCCGGATGCACGGCGTTGACATAAGCTTCGTTGAGTTCGGCGCGCACAATTAAGGACCGCGCAGGGAGTATTTGCAGGGTCGGCGTGACATCCTGGGGGGCGACGCGTTGCCCCGGCTGAACCCGCTTACGCACCACGGTTCCGGCCACCGCAGCCCGCACGGTGTACAGCGAAACCCGATAATGGGCGCGATCCAGACCGGCCTGAGCCAGCTGGACGCCGGCTTCAGTGGCCCGCAGTCGGGCGCGCAGTTGGGTAAGTGTTGCTGCGGCCGTTTCGGCTTGTTCGGTTGAGACGGCGTCTGCTGTAGCCGCAGCAGCGAGACGTTGGGCACGGCGAACAGCCGGGGGCAGTGCCGCCTGAATCACCGCAGCCTTAGCCCGGGCCTCGGCCAGTTGTGCCCTGGCCATAGCTAGGTTCGCCTTGGCACCAGTGGCGTCGAGTGCAAACAGAGCCTGACCCGCCTTGACCTTGACCTGATCGTGAATGAATACCTTGCGCACGGTACCTTGGAGCGGCGCGTACACGGATAACATCCCGCCTTGCACGTCGACAATACCGCGGGCAATGGCCACATATCCGGACGAGCCGGAAGGGGGAACCGAAGCCGATTCAGTAGGCGAGCAGGCATTGAGGGTGATCGTTGCGGCAAGTAACAGAACAAAAACCAGGCGGTGCTTCATAAGGCAGAGTCCTCGGCAGCAGGTGCCGGTGAGGCTGGGTGTTGGTCGTCCAAAATGCGTCCATCCTCCATGCGCAGAATCCGATCGGCGTGGCTGAGTAGGCGCGGGTCATGGGTGGCGCACAGCACGGCTACGCCATGTTGCCGGGCAGCACGATGCAGAATGTCGATAACGATACGACCGTTGGCGGAATCCAGCGCGCTGGTAGGTTCATCAGCAAACAGCAAGGTGGGTTCCTTGGCCATTGCTCGGGCGATAGCCACGCGCTGTTTCTCGCCGCCGGACATTTCTGCCGGACGCAAGTGGCTGCAGGTAGCGAGGCCGACTTCATCCAGGGCGGCTTCGGCACGGCGCCGATATGCGGCCGGTTTCAGGCCGAGATAGGTGAGTGGCAAGGCAACCTGTTCGACGGCATTGAGGGCCGCAAACAGATTGAAGCCCTGAAACACAAAGCCGACGTGGTGCAGGCGAAAACGCCGCAGCAACTGATGGTTCATAGACCAGATCCGTTGCCCTTGCGCTTCGACCCAACCCTGGTCCGGTCGTTCCAGACCGCTGAGAATCGCCAGCAGGGTGCTTTTGCCACAACCTGACGGACCGGCGAGCAGAGTCAGCTCACCCGGATTCAGCGATAGCGAGAGCTGCTCCAGGACCGGTGTGCGAACCTTTCCCGAAAGAAATGCTTTGCTCAGACCTTCTGCGTGCAAGGGGCTGTTGTTCATGGTCACCTCAGCAGGTGTGCTGGATCGGCATTCCGCAGGCTGCGTACAGCAAGCAGGCCTGAAAACAGGGTAATACCCATAACTAGGCCCAGGCACACCACTACCCCCAGGGGACCGATGGAGACCGGTACATTCTGGTTACGGGCCAGGAACAGCAGAATGGCAGAGAGTACTCCGCCGATAGCCAGTCCGGCGGCACCCACCCAAGCGGCTTGCTCCAGCACCACCCGGGCCAGTGCCGCGTGGCTGGCACCCAGCGCGTTGAGCGTGGCGTATTCGGCAATCGACCCGGCGACCGCCCCCATCAGGGTCTGGCTGGTGATGACGGTACCGACCAGGAATACCACTAACGACATGAACACGACCCCAAGTCCGGCACCGGTTTGGAACAGCCAGTAGCGGATGGTGCGGGCGGCGAACTGCGAAGATGTCCAGACCGAATAGCGGGGAGGGTGGCTGTTGGAGCGGAGCTGGTTACGTAGGACCTTGGCCCGCCCGGGCTGGGCGAGCTGGACAATATAATAGGCAGGACGCAGGTCACCACCTGCATTGAGACCTCGGGCCGTGGCCAGTGAACTGATGATATTGACGCCGCCTAAGGCGCGGATACCGTGGACGATCCCAACCAGGTGCACTCGCTGGCCATTAAGAATGCCGGTTTGTCCGAGATGGATGCCGAGTTTGGGTAGATCAGCCGCATCGACAATGA
Organism: uncultured Rhodanobacteraceae bacterium; assembly: GCA_913053815.1. GTDB lineage: Bacteria > Pseudomonadota > Gammaproteobacteria > Xanthomonadales > Rhodanobacteraceae > Metallibacterium. Next base: position 8,523 of record CAJXGK010000009.1, on the reverse strand, counting down.
TGGCATTGGGCTGATACAAGCGACGGCGTAACTTAGCAGGGATGACGCGGGCGAAGGCTAGCCCGTTGGTAGCGGGATCGATGCCTGAGATGAAGACCGAGGCGCTGCCTAGTGAAGGGGCACCGCGCCAATCACCGTTGACCCACTGGAACGGTTCGACCCGGCTTACTCCCGGATTCATCAACAGATGGATCTCGGTATCCAGCGGTATGCTGCGGCCCAAATCTACACTCTGGGTTCCCGGATAGCCTACCCATAACTGGCCACGCGAGGCATTGATGTACACCGCAGCACCCTGGAAGATACCAAAAACCAGTGCCAGTTGAACTAACAGCAACATACCGGATAAGGCTACGGCCAGGGTGGCCGGTAGGTAGCGACGCCATTCGTAGAGTAGGGTTTTGCGGGCCAGGGCAATCATCGGCGGGTCTTGGTTCGCATCGATGGAAGTGCCGCCCCACCAAGTGCCTTGTATAGAGCGACCAGGTTTACTCCTGCGGTAGTGCGTGCCTGGTTGGCCGCGAGTTCTGCTTTGAGCAGAGCGGTACGGGCCTGGTCGAGCGCCAGGCCACTGTTGAGTCCGAGCTGGTTGCGCACTGCGGCAGCATGGGCTACACGGTGCATGGCTTGTACCTGCAGAGTGCTGCGTGCGGCACGGACTTGGGCGGCATGCAGACGGGCCAGGGCCATCTCGGTTTCGGCAACGGCGGTGTAAACAGTCTGTCGATAATCAAGCAACGCCGCCTGCAGCAGGTGATTGCGAGCGCGCAGTGCCGCGTGACGCTCCCCCCAATCGAACAGGGGCAGATTGATCAGTGGCCCAAAGAAAGGGATCGCCGAGGAGGTCAGTAGGTGACCGCCGACCTGGCTCATCGACCAACTCAGTCCGGCCCCGAGAGCCAAGTGCGGATACAGGTCGGCCTGGGCAATGCCCGCCTCTCCGGCTGCCTTGAGCACCTTGGCTTCGGCCCGCTGCACGTCCGGGCGGGTACGTAGCAGATTGGCCGGCAGTACCGCAACCGCGAAACGGGTAGGACGGGGTGACGGGGCAGGCTGATACAACCACCGGGGGGGGCGACATGACCGAGCAGCAGGGCGATTTTCTGTGCGGCAATCTGTACGGCCGCATGGGCCTCGGCGCTGGCGGTGATCTGCGTCCCGAGTACTGCCTGGGCTTGGGCGAGGCGGCTGGGGTTACGCAGGTGTTCAGCAACCAGCACCTTCTGCAGGGTTAGCTGGTGGCGTTGCAGATCAACCAGGTGCTGCTGCATCCGAACCCGCTGTTGGGCCGCCCGGAGGTTCAGGTAGTCGCGCACAGATTCGGCCACCACGGCGACCCGTGCAGCACTGAGATCGGCCCTGGCCAGTTGGGCGTTGCCAGCGGCAATCCGAGCGCTGCTGGTGCTGCGCCCGAACAGGCCAAGCTGCCAGCTAGCATCGAAGTTGATCTGATAATAACTGCGCGTAGCGCCAGGTGTTGGGGTGGCCCCGCTCTGGATGCCGACTGTGGGACGGAATGACCCCAGGGCAGTAGTTTCTAGCGAACGGGCAGCAGCCAAACGCTCAGCGGCGGCACGAATACCCAGATTCTGTGCCAGCACCTGTTTGACCAGTCGTTCCATATCAGCGTCATGGAAGATACTCCACCAGCTGCGCAGATCCGGGGCCGGGCCGAGTCGCTCAGTCGGTGAGTTGAGACGCCACGTGTTGGGCAGCGTAACATTCAGCTGTGGCACGGGGGGGGCGCTTGCGCATCCGGCCAGAAGCAGAGCAAAAACGCTGGCCAGAAAACCGCGAGCCGCAGAACGCCAATCAGCCATGACTGAGCCGGGAGCAAAATACCGATTGAAGCGCTGGGGGAATCATAATGCAGACGTCATCCAAACTGAAAATACATGGGTAAACAGGCACTTGGGTTATCCGCTTGGATGGCGCACTGTGCAAGCCATCTTTTCAGCATAACTGGTTGTGCTGTACAGATGTTTTACCACTCGCTTAATGGTGATGCGTCCTGAGTTTTGCCAAGCCGGTTGCAAGGGGTACAAATGGGGGGCATACGAGTGATTCGACAATGGGCTTGGGTGCGGGTCCAGTACAGAGGAATAACCAGGTTACGGTCTTCGATGTGGAGTTCTGTAGACAGGCCTATGCAGTGCGGTAGCCGTCAGTCGTTTGCTGGATAGTGGGCAGAGCGGGACATCTCCTTGCCTGTCAACGGTGAGCAGATGGCCCAAGGCTTCACCCCGAGCGTACGGTATCGGGCCGGTGGAACCATCGGGGTCGCCTATGACGAGTTCAGTCCGGAATGGCTAGTGCGAGCCAGTTTGTCCACGGGGCTGAAGGGCGGCATCAGCTAGGCATAAAACAGTGTTAGGCTGAAAACCGAAGGACATCAAACTCTGGATTCGCACGTCTTACAGGACGTTTATCTAGGCTCGTACGCATGATCCTTGTCCGGATTGTCGAAGGAACGCGCATGGCTTGATCCGGGGCGCGGGCAGACGGATTGCATGCCGTCAATGTGCTCGTGCAGTTCTGGCGAGACCCCTTGCCACATGGGGTCGAGAATCACATCAATACCCTCCATCCGGGCCAGTTTTGCGGCGGGAACGAAATCGGTATCGCCGGTAACCAGAATCATCTGATCAACTAGACGTTTGTAGGCCAAGCTGGCAATGTCAAGGCCGATCATTACATCGACCTGGGTCTGACGGATATCGAGTTCGAAGTGTTCGTCACGCAACTCATTCCAATGCATACGGCCGGCCCGTAGCTCTTGCAGGGTGTAGCGTTTGAGCAACCACTCGCCACGTTCCGCCAGTCGCCCAAGGCGTAGGGCCATCTTGCGTTGGCGACGCAGTTCATAGTGCAGTTCGCGGCGGAATTCAGCTGAAGCGCTGCGACCGAAATCGATCATATCGCCACTGACTGGACGCTCGAAGCTACGCTTCAGTGGCGCGCAATCATAGAAAAAAATACGGTACAGCGCATCACGTGGTCGTTCCTGGGCCTTGACGTGTTCCAGTGCCATGCTGAACAGAGCCCGGGCAACACTACGGGCATCGTTGGCGTCACGATCATCATAGACCTTGCGGAAACGGGCCAGAAAATAGGCACCGTCGACGAGGATGGCGGTTTTTTGCATAGAAACTCCAAATATTCAAGCGGACCATGATGGGGTCCGAAATACGAATCGCGCGGACTGGTCATGAATTCCGCGCGGATCGCAATCTGCCGGGGCTTATTACATGCCGGCGATCAGCTGATCGCCGAATTCCGAGCATTTTACTTTGATGGCGCCTTCCATCTGGCGGGCAAAGTCATAGGTGACATGCTTGCTGGCGATAGCCTTGTCCATGGCTTGGATGATGATGTCGGCCGCTTCATTCCAACCTAGGTAACGCAACATCATCTCACCCGACAGGGTCAATGAGCCTGGGTTGACCTTATCCTGACCGGCATATTTGGGTGCGGTGCCATGGGTAGCTTCAAATATGGCATGACCGGTGACATAGTTAATATTGCCACCGGGGGCGATACCGATGCCGCCCACCTGCGCGGCTAGGGCATCGGAAAGATAGTCACCATTGAGATTGAGGGTGGCGGCCACATCGTACTCGGCGGGACGTAGCAAGATCTGCTGTAGAAAGGCATCGGCAATAACGTCTTTGATAATCAAGCCGGCTCCTGGCTGCCCCTCGGGGATCACCAGCCACGGCCCACCATCGAGCTCCACGGCACCGAAGAAATCGTGGGCAACCTGATAGCCCCAGTCGCGGAAAGCGCCCTCGGTAAACTTCATGATGTTGCCCTTGTGCACCAGGGTGACCGATTTGCGCTGGTTCTGAATCGCGTAGCTGATGGCGCTGTGTACCAGACGTTCGGTACCGAGCCGGCTTACTGGTTTGATGCCGATACCAACCTCCACACCCCGTTCACGCCGGTTCATGCCAATGGCTTCCAGGCGTTGCTGCCAAACGTCAATTTTGTCTTGTGAGCCGAAACGAATCTTGTCGAAGGCCTGCGGGAATTCGCGTTCCAGAAAGGCCAGAACCTTGGCGGCTTCCTCACTACCACTTGGCCACTCAATACCGGCATAGATGTCTTCGGTGTTCTCACGGAAGATCACCATGTCCACCTCTTGGGGCTTTTTCACCGGTGAGGGCACGCCCTTGAACCAGCGTACTGGGCGCAGACACACATATAAGTCCAACAATTGCCGTAACGCCACATTCAGGGAGCGGATACCGCCCCCGATGGGGGTGGTCAAGGGCCCCTTGATCGACACCAGGTACTTGCGGCAGGCCTCGACGGTGGCGTCTGGGAGCCAAGTCCCGAACTGGTTGTGGCTCTTCTCGCCGGCAAAAACTTCCATCCAGTGGATTTTGCGTTGGCCAGTGTAGGCTCTGGCTACCGCGGCATTGAGCACCCGGACGGTTGCCCGCCAGATATCCGGGCCGATTCCATCGCCTTCAATGAAGGGAATGATGGGTTGATCAGGTACCTGGAGCTTGCCGTGAGCGATGCTGATCTTCTCGCCGCCAACCGGTGATATGTAGGTGGGTTCAGTCATATAAAGTCTCCCGAAAGTAAAGCGAAGCGGTAGGATGGCCGCGATAGGGAAGGAACGCTCTATTGTCGCGGTTCACAAGGCGCTGGGAAAGCGGGGGCTGCTAGGCTATCACCATGGATCATGATGTGACCGCACCATCTCGCACGAAGAGTTTGTATGCGCGGGGTGCTGCGCTGATACTCGATGGCTTCCTGGATTATAACGAGCGCTTCGCCGATATTACCCGCCGGGCACGGCGTTGTTTTGAACATTGCGATTGGCGTTTTGCCCATGCCGATGCCGTAGCCCGTATTGACCTGTACGAAGCATGCATAGGCGAGACCATGGGGCGACTTGAGCTGCTACTGGATGAACGCATCCGGGCTCGTGGCCTGTGGGCGATGCACAGTGAGTATGCTGCGCGAACCGCCACACTACGTGACCGGGCCTTAGCGAGAACCTATTTTAACTCGTTATCGCGACAAGTTCTGCAAATTTCGGGGGTGGACAGACGTATTGAATTTGTGGCTCTAAGCGATGCTCATGATGATGGCAGCGCCCTGCTGCCGAACTTGCAGTGGTATCCGCTAGCTGGCGATATCGCATCGATTTGTACCAAGTTGTTGGAGGACTTTCCCTTTGCCAACGGTTATACGGATATATGTCATGGTGCCGAGGTGCTGGGCCGGGCGATGCAGGATCGCTGGGATCCGCTGCCACGGTTTCTGCAGATCCTACCGCAGGTTTTTTATCGCGAGCGTCGCGCTTATCTGGTGGGAACCGCCCGCTGGCCGAACCGGCAACAGTTATGTGTGGTGGCGCTAGTCAGTGCTGCCGATGGAGTGCGTGTGCACGCCTTGCTGACCAAGGTGGAACAGATCTCGGTACTGTTCGGCTATGCGCGCAGCCATTTTCATGTCGATCTAGAGACCGTGGACGCAGTCGTGGGTTTGCTCGCCGGGCTGTTGCCACACAAGCCGGTCAGCGAGCTTTACACCGTTCTCGGTCGAGCTAAGCAGGGCAAAACTGAACGTTACTGCGAATTACAGCGTTACCTGGCACGGTATCCCGGGGAGCAGATGGTGCATGCCGATGGGGATCGCGGCATGGTGATGGTGGTGTTTACGCCCCCCTCACATCCGGTGGTGATCAAGGTCATCCGTGATCGTTTTGCCTACCCCAAGGATACGGGGCGGCGTCAGGTCGAAGAAAAATACCGTTTGGTATTCCACTACGATCGAATCGGACGGCTGGTTGATGCGCAGGAATTTCGTGACCTACGTATTCCCCTGGAGTATTTTTCTGAACCACTGCGGCGCGAATTGTGCGAGTCCTGCAAGGCCACGACGGCAATTGTTGGGGAAGACCTGCTGCTGAAACATTGCTACATTGAACGCCGCTTGCGGCCGCTTAACCTGTATGTACGTGAGGTTCTTGCGGCGGATGCACTACGAGCCGTACTTGACTACGGTCAGGCCATCAAGGATCTAGCCCGTAGTCATATCTTCCCCGGTGATCTGTTGCTGAAAAATTTTGGTATTTCGCGTAATGGCCGGGCCATCTTCTATGACTATGACGAATTGTGCTTGATCGACCAATGTCGCTTCCGAAAGTTGCCGAAGGGTTACGATGAGGACGAACTTCGTCCTTTGGATGAATGGGTTTCAGCCCGTGACAGCGATGTCTTTCCGGAGCTGTTTCCGCACTTTCTCGGTTTACCCACATTCTTGCGCGAGGCGTTGCAGAAGGTCCATGGCGAGTTGTTCGACCCGGCCTGGTGGCAGGTCCTGCAGACGCGCCTTGCCAATGGGGAATATCTCGATGTGTCGCCCTATCCAGAGGCGGCGCGCTTGCCAGGCTATTGAAATCGAATGCTCAGGCCTGGTTATGGCTGGTGGTACTGGATTCCCGCCTGCGCGGGAATGATGAATGGGTAGCGGTACGCTTGTTCATTACCGTGGTTTGCGGTGTGGGGCCAGGGCAAATCCCATAGGGCGACCGGCAGGGTGGACCATGCGCGGCGAAGAAATAGTCTCGATGGATGCAGTTCGTACCTCACCGCATCCTACGGGCTCCGGCCAGCGCAGATGGGGAAAGCTCGTCACTCTGGACGCAGCATCCGCAAGTGGGTGACACCACAGCGCCGTGTCAGCAAATAAGAATCCCGTCATCCCGGGCGTAGACCCGGGATCCAGCGGGCCATCGTTGCTGCAAGATAGTCTGTCGGTTACGAGATAAGCAAACAACTACGAATGCCCACTCCGTGGTCATACCCTCCTGCACTGGATTCCCGCCTGCGCGGGAATGACGGGAAGGGTTACGGGCACCATAAAAAATTTCGTCATCCCAAGCGTAGACCCGGGATCCGGTATGGGTGTCTACAGCGAAACAAACGAGCTACATGTCCATGGACGCTGCTAACAGCAGTCTATCCACTGTGGGAGTCTCTGCAGAAAGTTATCTACGCAAAACAGTCTCTGAATAAAATACTTCAAACAGGATGAAGCATTACGCTCGAAAAACCCGGTAAACCCGGTGACACAACTTCTGTCGTGTCATCACGTTTGCGCAATATAGGTACATACTATTTCTTCACGATGCCAACTCCGACATCCCGTTATCGCCCTTAACCTGCTAGTCTTTAAGACCTTTCTGGTCCAAGCAAAACTATCGGCAACGCCATGCACGAACTGGAACTTACCCACGCTTTGCGATCGCTGGTAGCACTGCTTGCCATCGTCAATCCGCTGGGTGCCATTCCTCTTTTTGTTGCCATGACCGATGGCCAAAGCCCCTTGCAGCGACGCCATACCTCACGGGTAACCTCGATTGCCGTCGCCATCACCTTGCTGATCGCAGCCTTTTTGGGTCGCTGGATCCTCGCCTTGTTTGGGATCGATCTTAATGCGTTCCGAGTCGGTGGGGGTCTGCTGATCCTAATGATGGCGATCCAGATGCTGCAGGGCCGACCTAACCGAACTCGACAGACCAGCGAAGAGACGGAAGAAGGTGTGGAAAAAGATGATGTCGCCGTGGTGCCATTGGCGATACCATTATTGGCGGGACCGGGGAGTCTTTCGGCCGTCATCATCACCGCACAAAACCTGCACCAGGTGAGCAGCTATTTTTTCATGGTCGTCAACATTCTGCTGGTAGCACTAGCCGTATTCTTGACTTTACGGGTTGCCGTACCACTTTCAGCTCGCCTGGGCGAGACCGGCATTCGTATCGCCACCCGGATACTTGGCTTGATGCTGGCTGCAATCGCGGTGCAGTTCATGGTGATCGGCCTGAAGGCACTACTGCCCGGTCTGGCGTGAAATGATGGGGATGGGCCATTTACATTGCCCCCAATCCATAACCGCCGTCAGCCTTATCCGGTACTTCAATTCAGCGTTATCTTCACGAGGCTTGATAGAGTCTCACGGGGTCTTTGGCAATCGTAACAAGTACTCACCGCGCCAGGCGCGCACGATGCCAATCTTTCCCAGATCATGCCTATAAACCATACGAAACGGTGGCTGGATCAACTCTCGCAAAAAAGCCGGCTCAAACTCGGGCCCAATTCGACCCAACTCAGGATATTTTCCTAGTACCTCGACTCATTGCAAGATCGCAGCAATAGGCCTTTCCCCGACATCGGCGACCCCCTGTTCTGCATACCAAAGTCGGGTCCCTTCCAGATCGAAAAGTGCTGATTCTGCAAAGCCGATGGTAACCTCAGCCAATGACATCACTCCGAAGCTGGCAGCCCGAGTCGGCCCTTTGCCTCTTCCAGAGATTGCTCCCGTCCAGCATCAAGATCGGCAAGACCCATCACCACCGCCCGCATAAAGTCCCGCTCCTCCTGAGAAGCTTCGATGCGGTTCGTACCTCACCACATCCTACGCGCTCCGGGGTTTCATCCCGGACACAGAGCGTCCGTAGACAGACAAATTTCTCGTCATCCCGGGCGTAGACCCGGGATCCAG